>CP099831.1:0-185513 GCA_029851345.1 Candidatus Shikimatogenerans bostrichidophilus | reverse complement strand
ATGATAAAAATAAATAATATAGATAAAATTACAATAAGTTTATCGTCTCCACAAATGATTTTAAAAGATTCTTATGGAGAAGTATTAACTGCTGAAACTATAAATTATAAAAGTCAAAAACCTGAATTATATGGTTTATTTTGTGAAAAAATATTTGGTCCTATTAAAGATTATGAATGTTCTTGTGGGAAATATATAAATATTAAATATAAAGGAATAACATGTGATAAATGTGGGATAGAAGTTACCAAAAAAATTGTTCGTAGAGAAAGAATGGGTCATATAAAATTAGCTGTCCCTGTAGTTCATATTTGGGGATTTAGATGTTTACCTAATAAAATATCTTCATTAATAGGTCTAAGTTCTAAGGAAATAGAATCAATAATTTATTACGAAAAATATATCATTTTATCATTAGGTAAATATAAATATATAAAAATTAATAATAAAATATTTAAAAAATATGATTTAGTTGATGAGGTAATTTATTTTAAAATAAAAAAAAATCTGTTAAATAAAAAAATAAAAATTTTAATTAAAACAGGTGGAGTCGCTATATATTTTTTGTTAAAAAATATAAATTTAAAAAAAAAATTTTTGTATTTAAAAAGAAAATTAACTAAAGTTAAATATAATCCGAAAAGAAAAGAAATTTTAAAAAGTTTACATATAATAGAACTATTTTTAAAAGGGCTAGGGAAAAGTAAACCTGAATATTTAGTATTAACTATATTACCAGTAATTCCTCCTGATTTGAGACCCTTAATACAATTAGATGGAGGTCGATATGCAAGTTCTGATTTAAATGATTTATATCGTAAAATAATAATTAGAAATAATAGGTTAAAAAGATTGTTGAAAGTTGTTGCTCCTGAAGTTATATTAATAAATGAAAAAAGAATGCTACAGGAAGCCATAGATTCTTTATTAGATAATTCTAGAAAAATATTTGCAATTAGATCGGAAAGTAATAATAGAGTTTTAAAATCATTGTCTGATTCATTAAAGGGTAAGTTAGGACGATTTAGACATAATTTATTAGGTAAAAGAGTAGATTATTCAGCTAGATCTGTTATTGTAGTAGAACCTAATTTAAAGTTATATCAATGTGGGTTACCTAGTAAAATAGCCTTAGAATTATATAAACCATTTTTAATTAATAAATTATTAAATTTAGGTCTAGCTAGTACTATAAAAAGTGCTAAAACTATTATAAAAAAAAGAAAAAGATTTTTATGGATAATTTTAAAGAATTTAATTAAGGGACATCCAATATTATTAAATAGAGCTCCTACTTTACATAGATTTAGTATTATGGCTTTTGAACCTATATTAATTAGAAGTAAAGCTATTAAATTGCATCCATTAGTATGTTCTGCTTTTAATGCTGATTTTGATGGTGATCAAATGGCAGTACATTTACCATTATCTTTAGAATCAATATTAGAAGCTAAATTATTAATGTTCCCATATCAAAATATTTTAAATATATCTAATGGTTCTCCGATAATTATTCCATCTCAAGATATTATATTAGGATTATATTATTTAACTATAATGTATAAAGATGAAATAAAAAAAAATGTTAATATTTATTATTCTATAGAAGAAATTATAATAGCTTATAATTTATCTCATATTAATATACATACTCATATAAAATTAAAAATTAAAAATAAAATAATATATACAACAGTTGGTAGAGTATTTTTTAATAATATTATCCCTAAATATAAAAATATAAAATTTATTAATAAATTAATTAAAAAAAATGTTTTAAAAAAAATAATAATTAAAATTTTAAATAAAACTAATATTATTATTACAACTAAATTTTTAGATAGATTAAAAAAAATAGGTTTATCTTATAGTTATAAAGGTGGGTTATCATTTAACATAGAAGATATATCTATATATAAATATAAACGTAAAATAATTTATTTAATAAAGAAAAAAATAAATGAATTATATAAAAATTATAACATTGGATTAATAACTTATAAAGATAGAAACAATAAAATTATTGATATATGGAGTAATTATACTTCAATGATATCTAAACAAATAAATAAAATTATGAAATATAATAAATATAATTCTATTTATATGATGTTAGATTCAGGTGCAAGAAGTTCTTTAATCCAAATAAGACAAATATCTGGACTAAGAGGATTAATATCAAAGCCTAGAAAATATAATATGTCTATTACTAGTAATTTTAAAGATGAAAATAAAGAAAAAGATATAGTTGAATCACCAATAGTATCAAATTTTTTAGAAGGGTTATCATCTTTAGAATATTTTATATCTACTCATGGATCTAGAAAAGGATTAGCTGATACTGCATTAAAAACTGCCGACGCTGGGTATTTAACTAGAAGATTAGTAGATGTAGTACAAGATATAATAATTCAAGAAAAAGATTGTAAAACATTTAAAGGATTAGTTATAAAAAATAAAAAATTTAATTTCTCAAAGACCGACATATTAGGTCGTGTATTATTATTAGACGTTTATTATAAAAAAACAAAAATAATTAAAAAAAATAGTATTATAGATGAAAAAAAAATAAAAATTATTAATAACTATAAAATTAATACTATTACAATCCGGTCAGCGTTTACTTGTGAGACACCAAATGGTATGTGCTCTAAATGTTATGGGACTAATTTGTCAACAGGAAAATTAGTAAATTTAGGAGAATCTGTTGGGGTTATTGCAGCTCAATCTATAGGTGAACCAGGGACACAATTAACTTTAAGAACGTTTCATATCGGGGGATCTGTAAGTGATATATCAAAAAATACAGAAATAATATCAAAATATAAAGGTAGAATTTACTTTAAATATTTAAAAGTTATAAAAAGAAATAAAAAATATATAGTAATATCAAAATTTTCTAAATATATTATAAAAAATAAAGATAAAATTGTATTATTAAAAAAAAATATACCTTATGGAAGCATATTAAATTTTAAAAATAAGAATAAAATTAATAGAGGAGATATTATATATAAATGGGATCCCTATAATGTTTTATTAATTTCAGAATATAATGGGATAGTAAAATATAATAATTTTATAAAGAATATAAATTATAAAATTAATATAGATAAAATTACTGGATATAAAGAGACTATTATAATTGATAATTTTAAAAAAAATCTTTTACCTAGTTTATTTATAATAAATAAAAAGAAAATAAAAATAAAAGATTATCATTTACCGACCGGTTCTATTTTAAATGTAAAAAATAATAGTAATATTAAAAAAGGTGATATTTTAATAAAAATACCAAGAAAATATTCAAATATTATAGATATAACTGGGGGTTTACCTAAATTATCAGAATTATTTGAAGCTAGAAAACCATATAATTCTTCAATTTTATCTGATATAGATGGATTAATAAATATAAAAAAAATAAATAATAAATTTTATGAAATAAAAGTAAAATCTTTTTATTTAAGAAAACAAAAGAGATATATAATTAAAAATACAAAACAAATCTTAGTACAGGATAATGATTATATAAAATGTGGAGATCCTTTAACTGATGGATATATTTCTTTAGAGGATATATTATATAAAAAAGGTATAAAATATTTACAAAAATATTTAATTAATAAAATTCAAAAAGTTTATAAATCACAAGGGGTTGAAATAAATAATAAACATTTTGAAATAATTATTAATAAAATGATGACAAAAGTTAAAATTATTGATATAGGTGATACTAATTTATTAGTTGGTAAGATTATTGATAAAGATAAATTTATAAAAATTAATAATAAAATTATGCAAATGGTAAAAATAAAAGAAAATTATAAAAAATATAGAAAAGGTAAATATGTAAATAAATATAAAATGTTAATTATAAATAAATTACTAAAATTAAAAAATAAACCTATAATTAAAATAGTTAATGTTAAACCAGCAATAGCAAAACCAATTTTATTAGGTATTACAAAATCCGCATTATATAATAAATCATTTATATCAGCTGCTTCTTTTCAGGAAACAACTAAAATTTTAAGTGAAGCGGCTATAAGTTCTAAAACTGATAATTTGGAAGGATTAAAAGAAAATGTTATAATAGGTAATAAAATACCTGCAGGGACAGGATTTTATAAATCTTTTAGAAAATTTAATAAAAATATATCTAATGATAAAAATTAAATATTATACACATTCAACTTTATTATTATTAATTGAAAGAAAAAAGATTTTAGTAGATCCTTTTTTTACAGGTAATCCGAAACTAAATAAAAAATTTAATATTTTAAAAACAATTAATAAAATCGATTATATTTTAGTAACTCATGCGCATATTGATCATACTAAAGACGTAGAATTTATTTCTAAAAAATTTAATGCTATTATTATTTCAAATTATGAAATATGTGCTTATTATAAAAAAAAACAATGTAAAACGTTTAGTTTTAATTTTGGTTCATTTATTAATATAAATAAAAATATATTTATAAAGTATGTATATGCATTACATTCTAGTAGTTTTGAAGATGGGACATATGGAGGTAATCCAGGGGGGTTTATTATAAAATATAATACTAGAATTATTTATATATCTGGTGATACTGATTTATTTTATAATATGAAAAAATTTAAATTTAAGTTTAAATTATTAATTTTACCTATAGGTGGAAGATATACTATGAATATAAAAGATGCTTTATATGCTTCTAAATTATTAAACTGTAATTATATTTTAGGGGTACATTATAATACTTTTCCAGAGATTGTAATAAATAAAAAAAAAGCTTTAAATTTATTTAAAAAAAAAAAAAAAAAATTATTTTTATTAAATTATAATAAAAATATAATTATTAAATAGTGAAAATAAATAAAAAAATTTCAATTTTTATAAAAAACATAAAAGAAAGTATTCGTTTAATTAAAGGTCGTAATATAAAAATATTAGATACAAGAGAAAAAAATAATAATTTATTTAATTTTATAATTATATGTGAAGGAAAATCTAAGATACATATTAAAATAATATATAATAAAATTATTTTATCTATTAATAAACATTTTAATATTTCCCCAAATAATATAGAGGGGGTGAATAATTGCCAATGGGTTATAATAGATTATAATACTATTATTATTAATATTTTTTTAAAAAAAATAAGATATTATTATGAAATAGATAAATTATGGAAAAAATATCCAAAATTAAAATTAAATTAATTAATAAAAAAAAACAATTATGATATATTATATAATTATATCATTTATTATATGTTTTATAATTATTTTTTTTTTAAATAAAAAAAAAGATAGTGATTATATAAAAATATATGAAAATAAAACAAATAATAAAATTGAATTTAAAGATATTATAGGTTTAGACAATGCAAAAAAAGAAATACAAGAAATTGTATATTATTTAAATAATAATAAAAATTATAATAAATTAGGTGGTAAAATACCTTTAGGTATTCTATTAGAAGGGCCTCCAGGTACTGGGAAAACAATATTAGCAAAAGCAATAGCACAAGAAATAAATATACCATTTTTATATGTATCTGGGTCTTCTTTTGTCGAAATTTATATAGGTATAGGTGCATATAGAATCAGAGAATTATTTAAAAAAGCAAAAGAAATATCACCGGCTATTATATTTATAGATGAAATAGATGCTATAGGTAAGAAACGAGTAAATTTACATACGTCGAGTGATGAAATAGAAAATACATTAAATCAATTACTAATTGAAATGGATGGGTTTGAAAATAAAACAAATATAATAGTTATAGGAGCAACAAATAGATCAAATATATTAGATAAAGCCTTGTTAAGACCAGGTAGATTTGATAAAAGAATTGTAATAAATTTACCAAATAAAAAAGATAGAAAAAAAATTTTAAAATATTATTTAAATAAAATGAAAATAATAGAAAATATAAATTTTAATCAATTATCAAATCTTACAATAGGATTAAGTCCAGCAGAAATATTTAATATATGTAATGATGCAGCATTAATAGCTCTTAGACAAAAACAAAATAAAATTGATAATAATAATTTATATGAAGCTATTGATAGATTTTTATTTGGATTTGAATCAAAGATATCTTTTAGTAATAAAGAATTAAAAAGAATAGCATATCATGAAATTGGTCATGTATTAGTAAATTATATTTTAAAGAATAATAAATTAATAAAAGTTACAATTAATTCAAGAGAGAAACTTTGTGGTTATACATTTTTATTACAAAAAGAAAAATATTATAATTTATTAAATTATTTTAAAAATAATATTTGTGTAATATTAGGAGGTAGAGCATCCGAATATTTAATTTATAATAATTATTCAACTGGGGCTATAGATGATTTAAATAAATGTACTAAATTAGCTTATAATTTAATAGCAAAGTATGGATATAAAACAAATATTTCATATTATAATTTTAATCCTTATAAAGATAAACCCCCATATAGTCAACAAACTGCATATAAAATTGATAAAAAAATAAATAGATTAATAAGTTTAGAATTTATAAGATCTAAACAAATAATATTGAAAAATATTAAAATACTACATTTATTGTCAAAAGAATTATTAAAATATAAAGTTTTATTTAAAAAAGATATAGATAATATAATTAAAAATGGATAATTTAATTAAAATTTTTATTAGAAAAAAAAAATCTATAAATAAAAAAAATGGAGAAATACCATGTATTATTTATAATAAAAAGATAAATATATCTTGTTATATACCTTTATTAGAAGCTAAAAAAATAATAAAAAATAGAAATTATATAATAAAAATTAAACTAATAAACAAAAATAATAATAATAAAGAATTTTATTGTTTAATTAAGGATATACAATATAATATATTTAAAACAAAAATATTACATTTTGATTTTTATAAAATAGAAAAAAAAATTCCATTTAAATTTACTGCTAATGTTAAAACTATTGGAAATTCTATTGGTATATCTAAAGGTGGTATATGTAATATAGTAATAAGAAAAATAAAAATATTTACAACATTAAATAATTATTTTAAAGAATTTATAATAGATATAACTAGTTTAGATATTGGTAATAAAATATATATTAAGGATCTTTTAAAAGATAAGCCTATAAAAAATATAAAAATTTTACATCCATTAAATTCTATAGTATTAACAATTACTGTAAAAAAAATTAATAAAGATGATTAAAAGTTATTTTTTATCACTGATAGTTAAATATTTTCTATTTTTTAATCTTCTTTTATATAAAATTTTTTTATGTAATTTATTTCTTTTTAAAAATCCAAATTTTCTTAATCTTTTTAGTGTAGATGGTTGATAAGTTCTTTTCATAATTATAGTTTTAAAATTAAATTTCAATCTTAATAATAATATATTATTATGTTAATAAATATATCAAAAATAAAAAATGGATTAACTATTAAAATTAATAATAATTATTATAAAATAATTAGCTTTTTACATGTTAAACCTGGTAAAGGAAATGCATTTGTTAGAACAAAAATTAAAAATTTAATTAACGGAAAAATTAATAACAAAAATTTTCCTTCAGGATTTAAAATAAATTATATTAAATTAATTTCTATAAAATATTTATTTTTATATAAAACTAATGAAAATTTTATTTTTATTAATAAAGAAAATTTTAGTCAAATTATATTATCAAAAAATTTTATAGGTAATAAAAAAAAATTTATAAAAAAAAATGATACTGTTATAATTAATTTTATAAAAGGAAAGAATAAACCTTTATATTTAACTATTAAAAAATATGTAATTTTAAAGGTTATAAAAGATGATATTAAGGTAAATAATAATTCAAATAAAAAATCTATCGTAGAAACCGGGTTATCTATATATACCCCGTTATTTATAAAAATAGGAGATTACATTAAAATTAATACTAAAACTAAAAAATATATAGAACGAATTAAATTATAACTAAAAAATAGAGATTTTAAGAATCTCTATTTTTTATTTTTTTATTAGAATTTCTTAAATAATATAATTTTGACTTTCTTATTTTCCCTTTATTATTTATTATAATATCTTTTATATATGGTGAATATAAATAAAAAATTATTTCTACTCCTATATTATTTATAATTTTTCTTATTATAAATGTCTTATTAAATTTATTATCTCCTTTTTTACTTATAACATATCCAGTAAATATTAATAATTTATTTTTTGTTTTAAAATTATCCTTTTGTATATTTTCATAATATACACTTATATTATCACCTACATTAAATTTATAATTAATATTTGTTTTATTAATGTATTTTAATTCTAAATATTTAATTAATTTATTATTATTCATTTTTTTTGTTTTATTAAAGTAACATCAGCTATATGTTCATTTTTCTTTAATTTAATTAATTTAACTCCTTGTGAATTTCTACCAACTATTCTTATAGTTTCTACTTTAATTCTTAATAATATACCTGTATTTTTAATAATAATAATTTCATCATTCTTTGACACTACAAAAATAGATATTAATTTACCAGTTTTTTTTGTAATATTAATAGTTTTTACACCAATACATCCTCGTTTAGTAATTCTATAATTTTTTAATAAAGTTCTTTTCCCATATCCATGTTCAGATATTACTAAAACTTCTTGATTATTTTCGTTATAAGAAACTAATCCTATAACTTTATCTTTATTTTTATTTATATCTATGCCTTTTACTCCTATTGTATTTCTATTTGTTAATTTTATATTATTTTCATTAAATATAATAGATTTACCATTATTTATAGCAATTAAAATATTACATTTTCCATTAGTTAAAACAGCATCTAATAAATTATCATTGTTTTTAATTGTAATAGCTTTTATTCCATTTTTTCTAATATTTACAAATTTATTTAAAATTGTTCTTTTTACAACTCCTTTAAATGTTACCATTACAATGTAATGAGTATTTATATATTTTATGTTTTTTAATGTTTTTATTAAAATATATGTTTGTATTTTTTTATCAATTTTTATAAAATTTTGTATGGCTCTCCCTTTAAATAATTTATTACCCATAGGGATATTATATATACTTTCTATAAAACCTTTACCTTTTTTTGTTAAAAAAATAATCTTATCATGATTATTAGCAACTAATATATGTTTTATTTTATCTTTATTATCTATAGGCATACATTTATATCCGACACCACCCCTTTTTTGTATTATATAATCTGTCAATAAAGTTCTTTTTATATATCCCTGCTTAGTTATTATTAAAATTACTTTAATATTTTCTATTAAATATTTTTTATTATAAACGATATCTTTATTACTAGAATAATCTATTATAGTTTTTCTATCATCTCCATATTTATTTTTAATATACTTTAAATCATTTTTAAGGATTTTCATCCTTATACTTTTATAATTAATTATTTTTTTTTGTTTTAAAATTTGTATTTTTATATTTTTATATTCTTTAATAAAATTTAAACGTTCATTATTTGTAAGTTTATATAATTTAATATTTAGTATATATTTAATTTGAAGATCTGATAAATTAAATAATTGTTTTATTTTAAAAAATGAATCTTTATAAGATTTAGATTGTTTTATTAATTCCAAAAAATTATTAATTTTCCTAGATATTATTATAAAACCTTTTAATAAATGTAATTTTTTATTAAAGTTATTTAAAAAAAATTTTGCTTTTTTTTTAATTATATTATTTCTATGTTTAATAAAACAATTAATTAATTCTTTTAAATTTAATCTTTTAGGCTTTTTATTTACTATTACTATATTATTTATATGATAACTTATTTGTAAATCACTATATTTTAATAATTTGTTAATTACTATTTCAGGGATTGAATGTTTATTTAGTAATAATAATATTCTTATACCAGATTTATTAGATTCATCTTTTATATTTTCTATTTCATCTATTTTTTTATCTTTAACTAATTGATAAATTTTTTTTATTAAATTACTTTTTATTACTTGATAAGGTATTTCTTTTATAATAATATATTTTTTATCTTTACTTATTTTTATATAATATTTAGATCTTATTATTATTTTACCTTTACCAGTTTTATAAGCTTCCTTTAACCCATTAGAATATAATATTATTCCTCCTGTTGGAAAATCTGGACCTTTTATAGTATTAATTAAGTCATTCAATGAAATATCTTTATTCTTGATATATGTTAATATAGTATTTATCGTTTCTACGATATTGTGAGGTGGCATATTCGTAGCCATACCAACCGCTATACCTGATACACCATTTATTAATATATTAGGGATTTTAGTAGGTAATAATACTGGTTCTAATAATGATTCATCAAAATTAGTTTTCATTTTTACAGTATTAAATTTTATTTCCTCCAGCATCTCCTTAGTTATTTTTTCCAATTTTATTTCAGTATATCTCATTGCAGCAGGAGGATCATCATCAATAGATCCAAAATTACCTTGTCCACGAATTAATTTATATCTTATATTCCATGGTTGTGCCATTCTTACAATACTATCATATACTGATTTATCACCATGTGGATGATATTTTCCTAAAACTTCTCCTACTATTCGAGCGGATTTTTTATATCTATTTTCATAAAAAATACCTAATTTATACATAGAATATAAAATTCTACGATGGACTGGTTTTAATCCATCTCTTACATCAGGTAATGCTCTTGAAATAATAACAGACATTGAATAATCTATATATGATGATTTTAATAAATTATTAATATTTATATTTTTAATATTTTTATCCAACATATAATTTTTTATTCTTATTTTTTAATCTATTCATTATTATGATACTTTTTATTATCACTTTTTTTTTTATTTCTACATTAAATATCGATTTACCAATGCTCTTTAATAAAACAAAATAAATTTTATTATTTAAATTTTTTTTATCGTTTTTAATATAATTTAATAAAGTTTTAAAATATTTTTTTTTTATTATTCTTACTTTAAAGAATTTTAATATTATATAAGTTATTTCTTTATAATTTTTTAAGTTTAAAAAATTCTTTTTATATGATATCCAAGATTCACATATCATCCCTAATGCAATTGCTTCTCCATGTGTAATTTTTTTTTTTTTTAATAAAAATAAACTTTCAATTGCATGACCTATAGTATGACCAAAATTTAAAATTTTCCGGATACCTAATAATTCCTCTGGATCTTTTTTTACTATTATATTTTTTATTTTTACAGCTATATATATAATTTTTTTCCAATTAATTTTATTATTATTAAAAAAATTTATTTTTTTAATATAATTCCAATATTTTTTACTATAAATTAATCCATATTTTAATATTTCTCCTAACCCTGATAAAATTTCTTTTTTAGGTAAAGATAATAAAAAACTATAATTTATATATATATTTATTGGATTTCTAAATACTCCTAATTCATTTTTATAATCCAAAAAATTAATACCATTTTTACCACCTATAGATGCATCTATCATACTCAACAAAGTCGTAGGGATATTAATAAATTTTAAACCTCTTTTAAATAAACTACCTACAAATCCTCCTAAATCTGTTATTACTCCCCCCCCTAAATTTATTAATAAATATGATCGATCAACTTCATATTTTAACATCTTTTTCCATATATATATACAAGTTTTTAAATTTTTATTTTTTTCTCCGGAAATAATTTTAATAATTTTAATTTCACTATTTTGTAAATTAGGTAAAAATTTATTAAAAACTTTTAAACAAAATTTTTTTATATTATTATCTAATAATATAATTATTTTTCTTCTTTTTTTTAAAAAAAAATTTAATTTAAATAAATTATTATTAATAATAACATTATTTATTATTTTATTATTATCCATAATTTTAAAATTATTGTTAATTAAGTTAGTTATATTTGTTCTTTTAATAATTCTAATATTGCTAAATATGTAGAACTTGGATAATTATTTAATTTATTTAATTTATTTTTTAAATAATAAAACATTTTTTTTTTTTTTTTTAAAAAAAAAAAAGAAAATAAAAAACGAATTAATAAAAATTATAGTACAATTATAAGATGTATAAAAGAAGTAATATTTAAATATAAATATTTTCTATTTAAAAAGAAAATAAATATTTATTTAAAAAATATTAAAAACAAAAATAAAAATAAAAGGTATTATTTATCTAAAGTATATTTTTTAATTAAGAAAAAAAAATATATACTTAATTTATTATATAAATTATAATTTTTTTAAATAAAGGATTAATTTTCTTATATTTTTAAAAATATATTCTTTGTTTTCGTTTATTTTTTTTAATTTTATAATATTATTTTTAATTTCATTCTTGCCTAAAAAAATTAATAAATTAATATTTTTTTTGTTTGCATATTTTATTTGTTTTTTTACTTTTTCATAATATGGGAAAATTTCTGTTTTAATATTATATTTTCTTAAGATATTCGTATATTTGTTATAAATATTATATTCTATATTTAGATTAATAAATAGTAAATAAATTTGTTTTTTACTTAAAACAAATAATTTTTTATTTGATTTAAAAAAATTATATATACGATATATTCCTAAAGACATACCAATATAATAAGTTTTTTTTTTATTTATTTTAATATAATTATCATATCTACCTCCACCTAATAAAGATATTAATTTATTATTAGATTTTTTATATATTTCAAATATTATAGTCTTATAATAATTTAAGCCCCGTGATAACAAAAAATTTATATTAATATTTAAATTTATAAAATTTATTTTTAATATTTTTTTATAAATTTTAATTAAAAATTTTATTCCATTTATACCATTTTTATTTTTATATTTAAAAAAAAAATTTTTAAAATAAATAATTTTTTTTTTATTTTTAGTTAAATTATTAATTTTATATAATTTTAAAAAAATATCTTTATATTTTTTTTTTATTATATTTTTTTTTATTAAAAGTATTAATATTTTATTAATATTTAATTTATTTATTTTGTCTAATAATCTTAAAAAATTTTCCCAATTATTTTTTTTTACGTTAAATATTTGACATAATCCATATAAAATATTTTTATTATTAAAATTAAATATTCCTTTTATTTTTATTTTTTTAAAAATTTTATCACATAGTGTTATTAATTCTAATTCGGGATAATAATTGTTATCTTTTTTAAAAGATATTATGTCTATATCTAATTGATAAAATTCTCTATATCTATAATTTTGCGGATTTTCTCCCCTCCATACTTTTTGTATTTGATAACGTTTAAATGGGAAAATAATATTATTATAATTATCTTTTAAAAATCTTATTAAGGGTATAGTTAAATCATAAATTAAAAATTTATTATTATTTATATAATAAATTATTTTTTTATTATTTAATATATTTTTTTTTAAAATTTTCTTATTTTCAATAGACGGTGTTATAATTGGTGTATATCCATAAAGGTCTAATAATTTTTTAATTCTTTTTATTATTTTATTAACTAATAAATAATCATTATTATATAGATCAATTGTACCTTTTATTTTTTTAAATATATCCATTATATAATTATTATATATATTATTTTATTAATATATAAATAAAAAAAATAATATTATGAAATTAATTACAAGAATTAAAGAAGGACAATCAATTGAAAAAGCTTTAAAAATTTATAAGAAAAAAATTACTAAATTAAATTTAATAAAAAGTTTAAAAAATAAATTATATTATTTAAAACCTTCTATTAAAAAAAGATTAATAAAAAATAAAAAAAAATATTTAATAAAAAATATAATTAATATAAAAAAGTTAAATATTAATTAAAAGTTTATTATTTTTAAAACATTTTTTTTTACTTTATTAGCTAATGTTGAATCTATTAAAATTTTATCTGTATAATCATCATAAACGACTTTTTTATTAGTTTTTACCATATAATATTTATATTTAGGTATAACTAAATAAACATTATCTATAGATTGTTTTTTATATAAAGATACTATACCAATATTATTATTAGAGTTTTTTTTTATTTTCCGATATTTTTTATAGATTTTATAATTATTTATTTTTTTTTTAATTTTATATAATAATGATTTAATAAATTTATATTTTTTTTTATATTCTATATATATATTATTATATATTTCTTTTTTTTTAAAAAAATATTTTTTGTTAGTTTTAATTTTTTTTTTAATATTTTGTAAATCTAAATTATTTTTATTATATATTTTGATTAAATTTAATATATTATTATTATAATACTCTATTTTAAATTTGCAATATAATATTTCTTTATTAATCTTATTTAAATCATCAATATTAGTAATTATTTTTAATTGATATTTATATTTCTTTTTTAAATTTAAATATTTATCTTTATTTAGAGTTATTAATTTTATTTTCTTCTTTGAATTTAATATTTTTTTATTTTTATTTTTTTTTATTTCTTTTAAATAATTATTTTTTTTTATTTGTTTTTTTAATATTATTGGGATATAATAAAATATATTTTTAATATCTTTTTTATAATTTTCCAATAATTGTATAGTATATATATATTTTAATTGTCTTTTAATATTTAACATTATTCTTAGGGAAGAAATTTATTATTAGTTTATTTTACGGTTTGGACGGGATTTGAACCCGTACCCTCGTGCGTGACAGGCACGTATTCTTACCAATTTGAACTACCAAACCTTTATTATAAATTAATCCTATTTATATAAATTATATCTAACTTATTATAAATATTAAAATCAATAATAATAAAAAATATAAAAGAATGTATATTAAATTAAAAAAAATTAGTAATAAAATAATTAATAATTATTTTACTTTCTATTTAAATAAAATAAGTTATTTTAATCTAAAGGCTTATATATATAAAAGATATAATTTAGTCTATATTATATTATATAAAAATATAATTTATTTTTATATAAAAGAAAAAAATTATTTATTATTAACATTTAATAACTATAATATTAATAATAAAAATTTTATATTTTTTTCGATCAAATATTTTAATTTTCTTATTAAAATATTATTATTAAATAAAAATAATAATTATAAAATTTATATTAAAAATAATTTTTTATACATTATTAATAATTATTTTTATTATAAAATTCCAATTGAATTTAATTCAAATAAAATAAAATATAATAAAATAAATATTAAAAGATTTAAATATATAATAAAAATTAAAAATTCATTACTTATATATATTATTAAATTATTATTATTAAATTTAAAAAATAAATCTTTATTATTCAAAAGGATAAATATTTTTTTTTATTTTTTAAAAAATAAAATATATTTTATCTCCACAGATTATTCTTTTTTTTTATTAACAATAAAAATTAATCTAAAGTATAATAATAAAAAAAAAACAAGTGGTAAAATATTTAAAATTTCTAAGAATTCTTTACTAATATTTACTAAAATTTTTAGCAATATAAATACCAAGGTCTTTATAACTATTTATAAAAATTTTTTTTATATTAAAAATATTAATACTATTTATATTTTAAAATTAAAAATTTTAAAAATTAATAAAATTATAACTTTTATTAAAAACAAGATACGTATTAAAAAGAAAAATTTATTAAAAGTTAATAAAAAAAAAATGTTAAATAAATTAATTAAAATTTATAACATTATTAATAAAAATAATTATATAAATATAATAAATATTAGATTTAATTTAAAAAATAAAACTATTTGTTTATATTATAAATTTAAAAATATATATATAGAAGAAAGTTTAAAATATATTTATTATAAAGGACCTAAAATTAAATTTCAAGTAAATTTATATATTTTAATTAAACTTTTATTAAGTATTACTAATAAAAATTTATTCTTTTATATAAAACCAAGTAATATATTAATAAAATATAAAAATAAATTTTTAATATTCTTTGGAATAATAATGAATTTTAAAACTAAAAAAATTTTATGAAAATCTTATTAAGTAATATTAAAAAATATCTTAAAATTAAAATAAAAAAAAATTATATTTATAAAATTTTTAATATTTTAGGGATTGAAATAATAAAAATAAAATCTATATATCCTATAAATTATTATAAAAATAATAATAATAAAAAAATATTTTTAGTAAAAATAATTTTTATTATAAAAGTAAATAATATATATTATTTTTTAATTAATTTAAATAAAATAGTAAAATCTTTATTCTTTTTAAAAAAAAATACTTTTATACTTATAAATAGTAAAAATAAAATTTTATTTGATCAATATTATAAAGATTATTTTATAGATATTAAATTAACTCCAAATATTAATTATTTATCATATTATTTAAATTTAAGTAATCAAATAATATCTTATTTAACTTATAAAAATTTAAATATTAATAATAAATACCTAGAAACTAATTATAAGGGTTTATTTAGTGTTAAAAAAAAAAAACAAAAGATAAAAATAAATTTATTATATACAAAAAATATTATTTATTTTAAAATTTTTTATATAAAAAATATAAAAAATATTTTTAATTTTAATATTTATAATACATACGTATTATTAAATAAAAGAAACAAAAAAAAAATAAATATAAATAATTATATTAATTTTTTAATTAAAGAATTTGGTATCCCTATTATTCCTATTGATTATGATAAAATAAATCCAAAAGAAATTTTAATAAATATAAATAATAAAAATATTAAATTTAGTTATAATAAAAATAATATTATTAAATTAAATAAAAAATTTAAAGATATATTATTATATAATAAAGATTTAATAATAAATTTAAATGGAATAATTAATAATAATTATTATGAAGTTACAAATAAAACTAAAAAAATATTATTATTAATTTATATTTTAAATCATAAAAAAATATTAAAAACAACAAATTTATATAATATTAATAATAATTTGTCAAACATTTATAAAAATAAAGTTAATTTAAATAATATAAATTATTTAATAAATAAATTAAAAAAGATTTTTAAAAATAATATATCTTTATTATATAAATATTATAATACTTATTTATTAAAAGGATATAAAAAAAAGATAAAAATTTCATTTAATTATATAAATAAATATATAGGTATTAAAATTAGTCGTAAAAAAATTTTAAAAATTTTAAAAGCTTTTAATTATAAATATACTTTTATAAATAAAGATATAATAAAAATAAGCTTTATAAATGATTTATATATTAATAATAAAATAGATATAATTAATAATATTATAAAATTTTTAAACTTAAATAAATTACCGTGTACTAAGATACTATTAAAAATAGATCAAAAACAAATATTACCACCATCTTTTAATATAATAGAATATATAAAAAAAATTTTAATATTTTTTGGATTTTATGAAGTTATTAATACTCCTTTTTTAAAAAAAAAAAAGAAAATAAAAAATATTATAAAAATAAATAATATATACTTAAGGAATAAAATATTTTATAGTTTATTAAAAAATATTTATTATAATTATAATAGAAAATTTTATAATCTAAAATTTTTTGAAGTTGGAAATTGTTATAAAGTAAAAAATAATATAAATAAAGAAGAACATCGTATAGAAATTTTAATTACAAAAAAAAAAAATACCAATTTAATTAAAAATTATTATAAATATTATAATATTATTAAAATTATTTTAAAAAAAATTGGGATAATTAATTATAAAAAAAGAATTATAAATAAAAAAAAAATTATTTTAATTAAACACAAAAAAAAAATAGTTATTTTTGATTTAATTAAAAATAATAATTTAAATATTTATTTTTATTATATAATTATAAAAATTGAAAATATTATAAATTTTTTAAAAAAAAAAAAAATTATAAAATATAAAAATTATAGTAAATTTAATAATATCGAAAAAGATTTAACTTTTATTATAAATAAAAATATTTATTTTAATAAATTTTATAAAATAACAAAAAAAATTTTAAAAAAAAAATTAATTAAATTAAAATTATTTGATATATATACTAAAAATTTACCCAAAAATAAAAAGTCTTATACGTTACGTTTTATTATAAAAAATAAATTTGGATTAAGAAAACAAAAAATAAAAAAAATATTACAAAAATTAATATATAATTTTAAAATTAAATTAAATGCGATCTTAAAAAAATAATATTTTTTTTTATTAAATAAATATTTTATATATTCCTATATATAGGAATATAAAAATTTTGTATTATTATTAAATTTAATTTAAATACTATTAGTTCAGTAAAACTAGAAGTAGCAATATTAGGAGCAATGATTTTAAATAAAAAATCATTAGAAGAAGGGATTAGTTTATTAAATTCAGAAATATTTTATAAAAAAAGACATAGAATTATTTTTAAATATATACTAATACTTTATTCAAACGATAAAAAAATAGATTTATTAACTTTAGAATCAGAATTAAAAAAAGATAATATGTTAAAAAAAGTAGGAGGTGTAATTTATTTAACATATTTAATAAATAATTCATGTGATTTTGAACATATAAGAGAATATATTTTTTTAATTATAGAAAAATTTATAATAAGATATTTAATAAAATTATCTTGTTTTATACTTTTTAATATAAGAAATAATAAAGTAAATATTTTAAATTTTTTAAATATTATACAGAATAACATTGATAATATTTATTTAAAATATACAGAAACAAATTTAACCTCTTTAAAAGATTTATTACCTCAAACTTTAGAAAACATAAATAAAAAAGAATTTATACCAACAGGATTTAAAAAATTAGATAATATTATTATAGGTTTACAAGAATCTGATTTAATTATAATTGCATCTAGACCAGGAATGGGAAAATCCTCTTTAGCATTATCATTGATATTAAATATAATAAGTAGAAAAATACCAGTGGGTTTATTTTCATTAGAAATGTCTTCTATTAATATTATATCAAGATTAATAATTTTTGAATCAAATATAACTTATAAAAAATTAAATACTTCAAACTTAAATTTAAAAGAATATAATTTATATAAACGAACTATAAATAAAATAAATAATTATCCATTATATATAGATGATACGCCTTATTTATCATTGATAGATTTTAAGAATAAGTGTCGTATGTTAATAAAAAAATATAATGTAAAATTAATAGTAATAGATTATTTACAATTAATAAGTGTAGATGATGTAAAATATAAAAATAGAGAACAAGAGATTTCTACTATTTCTAGGAATATAAAAAATATTGCAAAAGAATTAAAAATTACAATAATAGCTATTTCACAATTATCTAGGGCAGTAGAAATAAGAGGAGGATATAAAAGACCGATGTTATCAGATTTAAGAGAATCTGGGGCTATAGAACAAGATGCTGATATAGTTTTATTATTATATAGACCTGAATATTATGGATTTAAATATTGGAATACAGAAAATAAGAGTATATGTAAAGGAGAAGCAGAAATTATTATTGCTAAACATAGGAATGGGAAATTAGGAAAAATAAGATTAAGATTTATAAAAAAAAAAGCATATTTTACAAATATTTAAATTTAGTTTTTATATACTTGATTATTTCTTTTGTTGTAAAAGGTTCTCCTGTAATTTTATTATAATTATAGATTTTAATATTAATTTTACAATAACTTTTTATAAGATAAAAAAGTTGTTTATTATTTAATTCAAATAATAAAACAAAGTTAGAAAAATAACTTAAATTTTCAATTATTTTATTTGGAATAGGATATAAACATATTATATGTAAATATCCTATTTTAATTTTTTTTTTTTTTTTATTTAAAATTAAAATAGATTCTTTTATTATATCATATGTCGATCCCCAACCAATTACTAATATTTGAGATTTTTTATACCCAGTAAATTTATAAGTAAATTTACTATTAGAAATAGAATTTATTTTATTTTGCCTTTTATTAATTATATGTTTATGGGTTTTAATATTTGTTATTAATCCTCCTAAACATTTATTTTGTCTTTTTTTTTTATTTTGAATTTGTTTTTTTTTTTTTTTTTTTTTTTTTATTTTACATAATGATAAACTATTAGCAATAAAAATATCACTTAATATAATAATTGGGGTCATTAATTTTAATGCTAAATTGAAAATCTTAGATGCTAAATTTATGCTATTACTTATATCATAAATAGCAAAAACAGGTAGAGGAGATTCCCCATGTCTACCATATATTGCTTGCATTAAATCTGATTGTTCTAATTTAGTAGGATATCCAGTAGATGGTCCGACTCTTTGTACGTTTATTATTATTAAAGGAATTTCTAAAACTACTGCTAATCCTAATGATTCTTGAATTAAAGACATCCCTGGGCCAGAAGTAGCCATAATACCTATAAATGTAGTCTTTAATATCGAAGCACCAATAGAAGCACAAATAGCACTTATTTCATCTTCAGAATCAAAAATTTTTATATTTATATATTTTTTATTTAATTTAAAATATTTGTAAATAGTTAATGAAGGTGTAATTGGATAATAAGAATAAAATATTCCTAATTTATTAATAAAACTACCAGTTATTAACCCTAATACTATACCTAAATTTCCATTAATAAGTAAAGTAGATCTAGATAATTTAAATTTATTTTTTTTTATAAAAAATTGCTTTATTTTTTTCTTCTTACCCAATTTTAATCCTTTTTTTATTAAATAATAATTTAAGTATTTTATATTATTATTTTTAAATTTTTTATTAAGAAATATTATAGAATATTTTTTAGAAAAATTAAATAAATATAATAGAATTCCTAATAACAATGAATTTTTATATAAATTTAATTTAGATAGTTTAATTTTATATTTTATAAATTTTTTAAAATTTATATATCTTTTACTATTTAATAAAAAATAATTATCCCTGTTAATTATTTTATTTATTTTATTATCATTTTTAAATAATTTTTTATTTACTTTATCAAAATCTAAAATTAAAAAACTTTTATCATAAATATATTTAATATTTTTTTTTAAAGATAAATAATTAGTTAATAAAAGTATAGATCTTTTATAATTTAAAAAACTTCTAATTTTTGTATTAGAAAATCTAATAAAAATTTCTGATATATCTGTTTGTGTTTTTGTAGGTGATAAAATTTCTGTAGGTATATTACTATAAGTTTTTATATAATAATTTAATTTATATATTATATATGATAAATGATTGCCCAAATATTGTATACCTTCACCTGAAAATCCTGAAATTATTATATTTATATCATTAATCATTATCTTCTATGATATTTATTATATTTATAAATATAAATAATTTTTAATTAATTTCCTTTTCTTTTTAAAAAAATAATTATTAAGTTTTAATAATATATTATTAATCGTTTTATAAAATATTTTATTTCTATATTTTATTACAAAATTAAAATTTATTTTTTTATTAATTTTAATAATTTTTTTAGATAAAAAAACTAAATATTTATAATAAATAATTTTTTTTTTAATTATATTATTTATAGTCTCTATATTTTTATAAATATTTTCTATATTTTTATATTTAATTAATAAAACATTTGCCGTCTTTATGCCTATTAAAGGAATTCCTGGTATATTGTCACTTTTATCACCGATTAAACTTATTAAATCAATATATTGTTTAATATTTTTTATATTAAATTTATTTTTTACATATAATTTATCAATTAATTTATTCTTTTTAATTAATAAAGTATTTTCTGATATTAATTGATAATAATCTTGATCTTCTGTATAAATATAATTAATATATCCTTTTTTTTCGGTTTTTTTTATAATACTACCTATTATATCATCAGCTTCTATATATTTTATCATTAAATATTGAATATTTAATTTTTTTAATATTTTTTTTATTATATATATATAATTGTCTAAATCTATATTAATTTTTTTTCTATTTAATTTATAATTTATATAATATTTTTTTTTATAATTTTTTTTTATTTTACCATCAAAAATGACTATTATATATGTAGGTTGTTGTTTAATTAAAATATTAATAATAAAGTTTATAAATCCTATTAAAATACTATTTTTTTTATAATATTTATAATAATAATAATAATATTTATATATATATATAAAAGAATCTATTATAAATAATCTTTTATCAGTTATTAATTTCATAAAATTTATTGTAAAATTAATAAATGTAAGTAAGACCTCGTAGCTCAATTGGATAGAGCATCTGACTACGGATCAGAAGGTTAAGGGTTCAAATCCTTTCGAGGTTATTTATATTAATTTTATTTCTTTAATAATATTTTATTAAAAAAATTAATAATTAATAATTTATATTATATTATTCTTCTAGTCTTTTACTTCTTCAGCTTCTTTCATTTTATCAGATTCTGGATTTTGAGTAGTACTATTATTCTCTTTATTATTAGTATTACTATATATATCTTTTGAAATTTCAGCCCAAATTTCATTTAGTTTTTTTGTATATTTATCTATTTTTATAAAATCTTTTTTATCATAATTTTTTTTTAACTTACTTAAAATTTTTTCTATTTTTTCTTTATTATCACTAGAAATTTTATCTTTAAATTCTATTAATTGTTTTTCTGTTTGAAAAATTAAAGAATCTGTTAAATTTAATTTTTCAATTTCTTCTTTTTTCTTTTTATCTTGATCTGAATATTTTTGAGCTTCTTCTTTCATTTTTTCTATATCTTCTTTCGTTAATCCTGAAGAAGGTTCTATTTTAATAGATTGTGTTTTACCAGTCCCTTTATCTTTAGCCGAGACATTCAAAATACCATTTACATCTATATCAAACATAACTTCGATTTGAGGTACCCCTCTAGGAGCTAATGGTATATTTATTAAATCAAATCTACCTATTTCTTTATTATCTTCAAACATAGGTCTTTCTCCTTGTCCTACTCTTATCGTAACAGATGATTGATTATCTACAGCTGTAGAAAATATTTCTGATTTTTTTGTAGGTATTGTTGTATTTGCTTCTATTAATTTAGTAAAAACTCCTCCCAATGTTTCTATACCTAAAGACAATGGAGTAACATCTAATAATAAAACATCTTTAACATCCCCTGATAATACTCCACCTTGTATAGCTGCTCCTATTGCAACAACTTCATCAGGATTTACTCCTTTAGAAGGTTTTTTATTAAAAAAACTTTCAACTTCTTGTTGAATTTTAGGTATTCTTGTTGATCCACCTACTAATATTACTTCATCTATATCATTTACATTTAATTTAGCATCTTTTAATGCTTCTTTACAAGGTTTTATAGTTCTTTTAACTAAATCATATGATAATTTTTCAAATAAAGATCTTGTTAATTGTTTAATTAAATGTTTTGGACCTTCAGATGTAGCTGTTATATATGGTAAATTTATTTCAGTCTGAGAACTAGATGATAATTCAATTTTTGCTTTTTCAGCAGCTTCTTTTAATCTTTGATGAGCTATTGGATCTTCTTTTAAATTTATTTTTTCATTTTTATAAAAATCTTCATTTAACCAATCTATTATTATTTGATCAAAATCATCACCTCCTAAATATGTATCACCATTTGTAGCTAATACTTCAAATACCCCATCTCCTAATTCTAAAATAGAAATATCAAATGTTCCACCCCCTAAATCATATACAGCAATTTTTTTATTTTTATTTTTTTTATTTAATCCATAAGCTAAAGACGCTGATGTAGGTTCATTTATAATTCTTTCAACAGTTAACCCCGCTATTTCTCCAGCTTCCTTAGTAGCTTGTCTTTGAGAATCATTAAAATATGCTGGTACAGTAATAACAGCTTTATTTATTTTATGACCTAAATATTCTTCCGCATCTTCTTTTAATTTTTTTAAAATATATGCTGAAATTTCTTGAGGAGTATATAATTTATTATTTATAACGACACAAGGAGTATTATTTTTACCTTCTTTAATTTTGTAAGGAAAATTTTTAATTTCGTTTTTTACTTCATTATATTTTCTACCAATAAAACGTTTTATTGAATAAATTGTATTATGAGGATTAGTCACTGCTTGTCTTTTTGCAGGATCTCCAATTTTTTTATTATTATTATCAGTAAAAGCTACTATTGATGGAGTAGTTCTTTTACCTTCAGAATTAGGTATAACTACTGGATTATTACCTTCCATTACTGCTACGCATGAATTTGTAGTACCTAAATCTATCCCAATAATTTTATTATTCATAACTTATAATGTATTTTAAATTTAATTTATTATATATTAATAAATTAAAAATTAATAAAATAAAATATGATATATTTTAATATTAAAACAAAATATTTTATTAACTTATCTAAAAAAAAATATTTAATTGATGCTAAAAATAAAAAAATAGGAAGATTATCTTCAAAGGTAGTAAATTTATTACTAGGCAAAAATAATTATAAATATACTCCTAATTATAGTTTTATAAATCAAATTTATATAATAAATGCTAAATTCCTTTTATTAAGTAAAAATAAATTGAAAAAAAAAATATATTATAGATATAGTGGATATATTGGGAATAAAAAAATATATACATTAGAAACATTATTTAAAAAAAATCCAACAATTATTTTAAAAAGATCTATATTTAGAATGTTACCAAAAAATTTATTAGGTAAATATGCAAAAAAAAATCTTTTTATATATAATGAAAACTTAATAAATAAAAATAAATTAATTAAATATAAAATATGAAAAAATATTATACTTCTATTGGAAGACGTAAACGATCTATTGCATTAATATATTTAAAAAAAAAAAAATCAAACACAAATAATAATAATATTATAACGATTAATAAAAAATCATTAGATTTATATTTTATTAATAATATTTATTTTAAAAACAAAATTTTTTATCCTTTATTATTTACTAATAATTTAAATAATTCTTTAAATATTAATATTAAAGTAAAAGGAGGAGGTTTTCAAGGTCAATTAGAAGCTATTATATTAGCTTTATCAAAAATATTATGTAACCTTGATCCAAATAATATAAAAATTTTAAAAAAACAAAATTTATTAACAAGAGATTCTAGAAGAGTAGAAAGAAAAAAATATGGTAGAAAAAAAGCAAGGAAAAAATTTCAATTTTCAAAACGTTAATTTATGAATATAAAAAAAAAATATTTTAAATTATTTTTTAGAAATAAAATTGTATTGGGACATAGTAGTATTTATAGAAATCCTAAAATGTCAAAATATATTTTATTTAAAAATAAAAAATTTGATATTATAAATCCAATTAAAATTTTAAAATTAAAAAATGAAACTAAAAAATTTTTAACTAAATTAGCATATCAAGGTGGCAGGATATTATTTGTTGGGACTAAAAAACAAGTCAAAGAAATAATAGAAAAATTTGCAAATAAAGTAAAAATGCCTTATATAAATTATAAATGGCCTGCTGGATTATTAACTAATATCAATAATACAAGATTATCAATTAAAAATAAAAATTTATTAATTAAACAAAAAAAAAAAATTTTTAAATATTTATCAAAAAAAGATAAAAATTTAATAAATAGAAAATTTAAAAAAATTAATAAAAAATTTGGTACTATTTTAAATATGAATAAGGTACCAGATGCAATTATAATAGTAGATGTGAAAAAAGAAATAATAGCATTAAATGAAGCTTATAAATCTTCTTTATATATAATAGGATTAGTAGATACAGATTCAAATCCTGATAAAATTGATTATCCTATCCCTATTAATGATGATTTATCAAAATCTGTAAATTATATATTAAAAGATTTAACAAAATCGATTTTAAAAGGATTAAGATTACGAAAAAAAAAGATAATATATGATTATAAGAAAAAATAAATTAAAAATTATAAACTTACGAAAATTAACTCAGTTTAGTTATTTATTATGTAGAAATGCTTTAATTAAAAATAATTGGAATATTAATAAATCTATTATTTATTTAAGGAAATTAGAAAGTAATAAAAAAGAAAATAATAGTAAATTAATATATAAAGTATTTTATTCTGAGGTAAATAAAGAAAAAAATTTAGGATATATTATAGGATTAAAAGCAAAGACTGAAGAAGTAACTAAAAATAAAATATTATTAAAATTTTTAAAAAAAATTTTAAAGTTATGCTTAAATTATCATTATAAAACTATCAATGATATTTATGAAAATGATTTAATTAAAAATGAATTATTAGATAAAAATATAATGTTTAATGATAAAATTATTATTAATAAATTAGTTTGTATTAAATCAAATTATGTTTATAATTATAATCATTTTAATAATAAAATTATTTCATTAATAGGATTTAAAATAAAAAAAAATAATAAATTAATAAAAAGAATTATAAAATATATAAGTTTAGATATAATAAGTAAAAATTCTTTATTTAAAAATAATTATGATATTTTAAAATTAAATTATTTTTATAAGACTAATAAAAATATAGATCCTTTATTATTAAAGAGAATAAGAATAAATTTAAAAAAGTATATCTATTATTTAAAATATATTAATATATCTAATTATTATATTATAAATTAATAAAATATTTATTATGGTATCTTAGCTCAGTCGGTAGAGCAACGGACTGAAAATCCGTGTGTCCCCGGTTCAATTCCGGGAGGTACCATATAGTTTAAAATATGAGATTCGATAATAATAATAATAAATTAAATTTAATAATTAAGCATGCAAAATCATATGGGTTTATATATAATTCATGTGAAATTTATAATGGTATTAAATCAATCTATGATTATGGGCCAAATGGTTTAGTTATGAAAAATAATATTAAAAAGTTTTGGTGGGATTATATGGTAAGATATAGACAAAATATAGTAGGAATAGATACTTCAATATTAATGGAAAAAAAAGTTTGGATTGCTTCAGGACATATTAAAAAGTTTAAAGAATATTATATAGAAATTGATAATAAAATTTATAAAATTAAAGAATTTATTAATTTAATTTTAAAAAATAAAAAAATAAAAAGAAAATATTTAAATTTATTAAATAATAATAAAAATAAAATTTATAAATTATTAAAAATTATTAAAAAAAAGAAATTATTTAATAATATTAAAGTTAAAAAAGTTAATTTAATGTTTAGAACTAAAATAAATCCTTTTAATTCTAAAATTTACACTTATTTAAGACCTGAAACAGCACAAGGTATATTTATAAATTTAAAGAATATAATTAATTCAACGAAATTAACTTTGCCATTCGGTATAGCACAAATAGGTAAATCATTTAGAAATGAAATAGTTACAAAGGAATTTATTTTTAGAACTAAGGAGTTTGAACAAATGGAAATGCAATTTTTTATAACTCCAGGAGAAGAAAAAAAATGGTATAAATATTGGATAGATAATAGATTAAATTGGCATTTCTTTTTTAATTTAGGGAAAAAAAATTATAAATTAAATAATCATAAGGAATTATCACATTATACTACTTACGCTACAGATATTGAATTTAAATATTTAAATAAATATAAAGAATTAGAAGGTATACATTTTAGAAAAGACTATGATTTAAAACAACATATTAAATATTCTAAAAAAAAATTAATTTTTTTTAATCCTAAAACAAATAAAAAAATTTTACCTTATATAATTGAAACGTCTTTGGGAGTAGATAGATTGTTTTACTCAATTTTTTGTAAATCTATTAAATTTGAAAAAACAAGAACATATTTGAAATTTCCGAGATTTATATCTCCAATAAAAATTGCAATTTTACCTCTAATTAGAAATAATATAAATATAATAAAATTATCAAAGAAAATCTTTAAGAATTTAATTTATGATTTTAATATTATTTATGATGAGAAAAAATCAATAGGTAAAAGATATCATTATTATGATGCTATAGGAACTCCCTTTTGTGTGACTATTGATAAGTTAAGTTTAATTGATAAAACTGTTACAATACGTAACAGGGATAATATGAAACAAATAAGATATAAAATAAATTTATTAAAAAATTATTTTAAAAAAAAATTTAATATTTATACCTTTTTTAAGAAATCTATTAAATATTAATAAATTATGATAAAAAAAGCAATAATATTATTAAATAATAATCAATATTTATTATATAATAAGAAAATTACATATATAAATAAAATAAAAAATATTAAAAATAAATCAAAATTATACATAGATAAAATATTATTAGTTTATTATAATAATAATGTAGTAAAAATAGGTAATCCCTTTCTAAAAAATTATTTAATAAAAATATTAATTTTAAATAATATTAAAAATAAAAAAAAAATAATTTTTAAAAAAAAGAAAAGAAAAGGATATACAAAAAAAAAAGGACATAGAGAAATATTAACTAAAATTAAAATACTATATATTAAAAAAAAATATGGCACATAAAAAAGGAGTTGGTAGTACTAAAAATGGGAGAGATTCTATAGGTAAAAGACTGGGTATTAAAAAATTTAACGGAACATTTATAAAACCAGGTCAAATTTTAGTAAGACAACGAGGTAAAACTATTAATATAGGACTAAATACATATATAAGTAAAGATTATACAATACATTCAAGGATTTATGGGGTAGTAAAATATATAAAATGTAAAAATAAAACTTTTGTATCTATAATGCCTATAAATTATAAAAAGTATGAACAAAAAAATTATGGTAGGAATTCAAAGTAACGGTATTCCTCATTTAGGTAATATTATAAGTGTAATATTACCTACCTTATCATATATAAAAAATAATAATAATATTATTTATATTATGATCGCTGATTTACATAGTTTAACTGATTATAAAAATTCTATAATTTTAAAACAAAATATTTATTATAATGCGGCAGTATGGTTATCTTTTAATATAAATAAATATATTAATAATAAAGTATTTTTTTTTAGACAATCAGATATAAAAGAAATTAATATTTTATTTTGGTATTTAAATTGTTTTTATCCTTTTAATAGAACAAAGTTATTTCATATAATTAAAAATAAAACTAAAATAAAATATAATTTAGGATCTATTAATTATCCTATATTAATGGCCGCTGATATTTTATTACATGATATAAATAAAGTTATAATAGGTTTAGACCAAATACAACATCTTGAAATAACTAGAAAAATAGCTAAAATTTTTAATAATAAATTAAATAAAAAGATATTTAAAATACCTGAATACATTATTCCGGTTAAACAAATTATACCAGGTATAGATGGACAAAAGATGAGTAAATCATTAAATAATATAATTAATATATATTCAGAAAAAGATGTTTTAAAAAAACAAATAATGAATATAAAAACTAGTAATGAATCTATTAATAAAATATCATATAATAATATTAAAAATACAACATTATTAAGACTTTATAAAATAATAGCCGATAAAAATGAGTATCTAAATATAAAATATAAAATTAAAAATAATAAAATAGGATTTTATAATATAAAAGAAAAATTATATAAATATATTATATATAAATATAAAAATAAAATAAAAAGATTTTATTATTTTTTAAATAATAAAAAATTTATAAAAAAGAAATTATTAAAATCATATAAAAAAATAAGAAAAATTTCAAAAAATAAAATTAATTTAATTAAAGAAAAAATTGGACTAAATATTTGATAAGTCACATACTAATTTATTTTTTAATAAATTTAATAAAAAATTATATATTTTTTTTTTAAAATATAAAATAAAATTATAATTTATTTTTATATTATTATTAATTTTTATATTTTTAATTTTATCTGGATAATAGATAGAAGAATATATATATTTATATTTTTTTTTACATGAAAATATTAATAAATATAATAACATTTGAAAGATATTATTATTAACATCTTTATTTAAAAATGATCTTATATCTTTTATCTCTTTAAAAATTAATAAATTTTTATATTTTATATTAAAATATGATTTATAATCAACTATTCTAAATAACCCATTATAATATTCTATACGATCTATTTTACCTGTTAAAATAATTTTATTATATATTTTTACTTTATAATATTTTTCTAAATTTATTATTTTAATTATATTCCCTTCTAATATTAATTTTATATCATTATTTATAAATTTTAAAATAAATTTTTTTATAATTTTAAAATTATAATCAATTATCATTTTATCTATATTATATCGTTTATAATATTTATAACATATAAATTTTATAAGTTTATTAGTTTTTATATTATTTTTAATTTTATTTAAATATTTTAATTTTAAAGGTAAATTTATATATTTTTTATACAAAATAAATAAAATTTTATGAATTATGTTTCCAAAAATTTTAGCTTCATTATTTTCAAAAAAATCTATTTTTAAAATAAATTTTAAAAAAAAATTTATAGGATTTTTTATATAAAATTTAATAGATGTAAAATTAAATCCTTTTCTATTTAAATAATAAAATATTTTTTTTTTAAAATTAATATTTAATTTAACTAAATCATCATGATTAATTTTTAAATTATTAATTATTTTTATATTATTAATAGTTGTTTTTTTATAATATTTTAAATTTAAATAAAGTTTTTTATTTCTATTATTAAATTTATTATTTATTAAATAAAACTTATTACTTATATTTTTGAATTTATTTATATAATAATTATAACATTTATTATTTTTTAATTTTATTTTTTTTAAAAAGTAAGATTTAATAATATCAATATTATAATTATAATTTTTATTTAATATTATAATAATATTATCTAAATAGTTTATAATAGATTCTTTTATAAGAAAATTAATATGGACGATTTCAATTAATGATTTAACATTAAAATTAGTAATATTAATAAATTCATTTTTTAAAATATAATATTTAAATAAAACAAATAAATTTTTAGTATTATTAAATAATTTATTACTTTTTATATAAATAATAAATTTTAATAATTTATTTAAATAAATTAATTCAAATTTATTTAATTTTATTTTGTATAAAAAATATAATATTATTTTTTTTAAATAATATAAAAATTTATGTTTTTTTTTTAATAAAATAAATAAAAAAGTCCTTTTAAAATATTTATTATTTATATTTATAAATTTTTGATTTAAATTATTCTTATTTAAAAATAATAAAATTTTATTTATTTTATTATTTTTAATTAAAAAATTAATAAAATAATTATTTAATAATAAGTATAAAATTTTATATTCAATAAATGTAATTTTAAATTTTAAAAGCTTAAATAATAATTCAATAAAGTTATGTAAAATCATATTAGATATACTAATCTTTATATTAAAGTTAATATTCTTTATTAATCGTTTATTAAAAAATTTAAATAATAAATTATCATATAATTCATTTGTAAAGATAATAGTTGTATTTTCCTTATTTTTTAAATTTTTAATAATAATATTTTTTATTATTATATATTTATAAATCAAATTATTAGTATTAATAATTTTTATTTTATTTTTTTTCTTTGGTTTAGAATTTATTTTAAAATTAATAAAATTAATTTTATTGTTCTTAATTAATAATATTTTTTTTTTAATTTTTTTTTCACATTTATTAATAAAAATTTTACCTAAAAAAAAAAAATGATATTTTTTTTTTTTTTTAAAATAAAATTTAATTTTTTTTATTACTTGTTTTAATATTAATCCATAATAACCTAGTTTACTTTTAATTAGTGTTTTTTTATATTTTTTATATAATAAATAAATTAATTTTAGATTATTTTTATTTTTATTATTAACATTAACATTTGGAAACCATTTAGATATAGTATAATAATTATTAATATTAATAATTTCTTCTTTTAAATTTACTAAATTTTTATCTATTATATTAAAATCTTCTAATAAATATAATAATTCTTTAAAATTTATATTATTATTTTTTTTTATTTTAATTTCAATAAATATTTTGTATAATATTTTTAATAAATAAAAATGATTTTTAACTATTTTAAATTTAGTAATTTTTTCCATAAATTCAATTTTAGTAAAAAAAATATTTGGAATAATACCATATTTTTTTTTTAAAATAGTTATATAAATTTTTTTTATAATAAATAAATAATATTTATTTGGTAAAATAAAATAATATTTCTTTGTTTTACTATTTATATATTCTTTTAAAATTTTAGTAATTTTATTAATTATCATAAAGGTAAATAAAATTAATCCCCGAGATAGGATTTGAACCTATAATATAACTGATTTTTGAAATCAGCGCGTATACCATTTTCGCCACACGGGGTTTAATAATAAAAATAAAATAAAAAATAATTATATTTTTATTTTATATTTATATATTATTATTTATAATGAATAAATTTACTTTAAAAAAAGATTTATTAATAAATGAAATAAAATGGTGCCTAGGATGCGGAAATTATTCAATTATAGTACAATTATCTAGATTATTTGAAAAATTAAAAATAAATAAAAAAAAAACTATTATTATTTCAGGTATTGGATGTTCCTCTAGATTACCATATTATATGAAATTAAATAATTATCACACAATTCATGGTAGAGCTTTTTCAATAGCAACGGGGATTAAATTAACTAATTATAAATATAAAATTTGGATTATAACTGGAGATGGAGATGCATTTTCAATTGGATTAAATCATCTTTTACATACTATAAGAAGAAATATAAATATTAATATTTTAATTTTTAATAATGGAGTATATGCATTAACTAAAGGTAATTTATCTTATACTAATTTTAATAATAAATTTAATTTTAATATTATATATTTAATATTAAGTGCGGGAGCAACTTTTATAGCAAGAACATTAGATTCAAATCCAAAACATCTAAGAAAAATATTATATAAAGCAAATAAATATAAAGGTACTTCTTGTGTAGAAATTATACAAAATTGTCCAATTTATAATAATATTAAAAATAAAAATAACAATAAAATTTTTTTAAAAAATAAAAAACCTTTAATTTTTTCTAAAAATAAATGTATAACTTTATTAAATAATATATTTAACCCAAAAATTAAAATAAAAAATTTAAATACTTTAAAAAATAATAATAATATCTGGTATCATGATCAAAATAATAATTATAAAGCGTTCTTATTATCACAATTTAATTCAATAAATAAAAAATTACCTATACCATTTGGAATTTTTTATAAAATTAAAATAAAAAAGAAAATAAGTAAAATTAAAAAAAAAAAACTAAAATTATTAAAATTATATAAAAAAAATTTTATATTTTAAAATATATATATTTATATTTAATACGAATATCATATAAGATATCAGTATTAACATTAATATTTAATAAATTTTCTTTTTTAATATTTTTTTTATTTATATCATAAATTTTAAATAAAATATTTTTTTTAATACCTATTTTAACTTTCATTAATTTTTTTTTTATATCCTTTAAGATTATATGAGATAATTTATAATAAAACTTTTCATATATTTTAATTATAATAAATTCAATATTTTTTAAAATATTTTTTAAAAATTTAATATCTATAATTTTATTATTTAAAATTTTTAGTAATACAATATCTTTTTTATATTTGTTTTTATTTTTTATTTTTAATTCTTTAAAATTTATATAAAAAACTTTATTTATATTTAAAGTATAACAATTATAATCTTTTATAGATATAGAATTTTTTAAGATATTAGTAATTATCCCAGATAATAATATGTTGTTATTAATACTATGAAAACTTTTATTATATTCGTAAATACTATAAATGTTAAATATAAAATGTTTTTTATAGTATAGATCTTTATTAAAATTATATCCTAAATATTTTAATTGTTCTTCATTATAATATATTAAATTTTTATCATTTTTAACTTTTTTTTTTATTTCTTTTGTTATATTAAAAAAATTATTATATTTTTTCTTTAATAATAAAAAATCATAACATGGATTTTTTTTATATTTTGTAATTTCATTTATTAAATATTCTATTTTAGTAATTTTTTTTTTTTTATAAATTTTATTAATAAAATATTTATACTTAGATATACCAAATAAATCAAATGAACCTGTTAAAATTAAAATTTTTATTAATCTTTTATTTATAATTCTTAAATTTATACGATATAAAAAATCAAAAATAGATGTAAATTTTTTTTTTAATCTTACATCTAAAATAGCTTTAGTAGATTTTTCTCCTATCCCTTTTATACCACATAAACTATATCTAATATATTTATTTTTTTCTGTGTAAAAATCCTTTTTACTTATATTTATATTTGGTAATAAAAATTTGGCATTTAAATATTTAGATTCATTTAATAAACTTAAATATTTAACTCTATTTTGTAAATTATTATTTAAAACACAAGATAAAAATTCTTTATAATAATGTTTTTTAATATATGCCGTTTTAAATGTTATATATGCATAACAAGTAGCATGAGATTTATTAAAAGCATAAGACGCAAATGATTCCCAATCTTTCCATATTTTTTTTAAAATATTTATATCATATCCTTTTTTTAAAGAATTATTAAAAAATTTCGCCTTTAATGTAATTAAAGCTAATTTATTTTTTTTTCCTATAGCTTCTCTTAATAAATCTGCTTCATATTGATTAATCCCAGAAATTATTTTTGCTAATAATATAACTTGTTCTTGATAAATAGTTATACCATATGTATCTTTTAAACATTCTTTCATAATAGGTAAATCATACGTAACTTTTTCTCTATTATTTTTTCTTTCTATATAACTAGGGATATATTGTATAGGCCCAGGCCTATATAAAGCATTAAATGCTATTAATTCTTTAAATTCTTTAGGTTCGAATTTTGATGCTAATAAATTAATACCTTTAGATTCATATTGAAAAACACCAGAAGTTAATTTATGTTTAAATAAAGTATATGTAGGTTTATCTTTTAGATTAAATTTTATTTTTTTTTTTTTCTTTTTAATTTTTATTATAGATTCTTTTAATACAGCTAATGTTCTTAATCCTAATAAATCTATTTTTAATAATCCTAAATCTTCTATAGCTTTAGCATTAAATTGTGTAAGAATAACTTTTTCTTGAGTTATATTTTTTATTAATGATATTAATGGAACATATTTTTTTAATTTAACATTAGACATAATAATCCCACACGCATGTATCCCTATGTTTCTTATTAATCCTACTAAATTTTTAGCTATATTAATTATAAAATTATCTAAACTTACTGGAACATTTAAAATTCTTTTAATATAAGAATATATACTATAAGGAATTTGTTTTTTTAGTAGAATTTTATTTAATATTCTTTTATTTAATAAATCTTTTATATCAATTTTATTATTCATTAATTCTGTTAAAAATGAAACATTTTTTAAAGGCATATTAAATACTCTAGCACAGTCTCTTATAGCGGTTTTTGCGCCTATTTTACCATAAGTAATTATATTACAAACTTTATCAAAATTATATTTATTTTTTATATAATAAATTAAATCTTTTCTAGTTTTATAATTTAAATCTAAATCTATATCAGGCATTTTTTTCCTATAAATATTTAAAAATCTTTCAAATAATAATTTATATTTAATTGGATCTATCCTAGTAATTCCGATACAATAAGCAATAATTGAACCAGCTACTGACCCCCTCCCTGGGCCTATATCTACTTTTATCTTTTTTGCTATATCTATTATATCTTTTACAATTAAAAAATAATTAGTAAAATTTCTTAATTTTATTAATTTTAATTCTTTTTTTATTCTTAAAATAATTAGGTTATTTAATTGACCATATTTTAATTTTGCTCCTTGATAAGTAATATATTTTAAATATAAATAATTTATATTCTTTTTATTTTTATATTTTTTTAAAAAAAAATTCGGTAATTTAAATTTTTTTGGTAAAAAATCTTTTTTAATAAATTTTATTTTTTCTATTTTTTTATAAATAAATTTTAAATTATAAAATCCCTTTTTAAATTTATTTTTATAAAGACGTTTTAAAATAAAATAATTTTTAAAATAAAAATTTTTATTTTCTAATCTTTTTATATTTTTTCTATCTTTTTCTTTTATTTGTTCTAAAAATCCAATCTTATTTCTAATACAAAATAAAATATCATGATAAATATAATCTTTTTTATTTAAATAATATACATCACATTGATTAATATATAAAATTTTATGTTTTTTAGAAAACTTTAACAATATTTTATTTACAAGTTTTTCATCTTTTAAATTATTTATAAATATTTCTATATATATATCTTTTTTAAAAATTTTTTTCCAATATAACAAAATTTTTTCAGCCTTTTTTATATTACCTTTTATAATATGCTGTGATATTTCTGATTTTAAATTCCCAGTTAAAAATATTAACCCTTTACTATATTTTTCTACTATTTCCTTTTCTATATAATATATATTATTATTTTTATTCTTATCGACTTTTATACAATTATTTAAATAACTATATGAAGAAATTTTTATTAAATTATAATAACCTATTGTATTTTTTACAATTAATACATGATTATAGAAATTATTATTAGTATCTTTTATATAAATATTATATCCTATTATACCTTTTATTTTATTTTTATTTATTTTATTTACTTTATTTATATAATTAATAAAATCAAAAACTCCCATTAAATTATTATCACATATACCAACAGCTTTCATTTTATTATTTATCGCTTTATTTATTAATTCTTCTATTTTTATAGTAGAATTTAATACATTAAAGTGAGTATGATTATGTATATTAAAAAAATTTGTTTTAATTTTTTTTTTATTTTTTTTCTTATTAATACCTTTTAATAAAGGTATATTGTTAAAAAAATTCAAAATATTAAATTGTTTATAATTTATTAATATTATTTTATAATATATTAATTTTAAATAACATAATATATTAATATTAAGATCAATATAAGAATTATGTAATTTATTTTTTATCTTATAATTATATAAAATATTAAATAAATCTTTTAAAGATATCCATTTATTATTATAAAAAATTAAACTTTTTTGAGTATCTATTTTCTTTTTATTTAATATATTTTTTATATTTTTATTATAATTATATTTAAAAAATAAAGATATTATAATATTTATATCAAATTCTATATTATGACCAATTAATACATTAGATCTATTTAATGATTTTATAAATTTTCTTAATACATATTTTAAATTTTTCCCTTTCTTAATTAAAAATTTTTTTGTTATTCCATGTATTACTATCGATTCTAATGATATATTTATTTTTTTTTTTAATTTTATATAATAATTTTTATTTGTTATTAAATCCCCATATTTATTATACATTTGCCATGAAATCTGTATTAATTGTGGCCAACGATATATATCTTTTTTTTTAAATATATTATTTACAGGTAAACCTGTAGTTTCTGTATCAAAAAACAAAAACATTTTAAATTACTTATTTTTACTTATAATGTCTAGAGCGGGAATTGAACCCGCAAAATTCATTGAATTGAATTACAGGATTTTAAGTCCTGCGTGTTTACCTATTTCACCATCTAGACAAATTAAAATTATAAAGCGATAGACGGGATTTGAACCCATTGCCTTAACCTTGGCAAGGTTATGTTCTACCAATTGAACTACTATCGCATATTTTATATAAAAAATTTATAAATTTTTTTTTTATATATTTAAATAATATAATAAGATTATTTATAAATAAATTAATATAATTAAAAGTAGTTAATTTATTAAAAAAATATTTTGAATCAGTTATAATTTTCTTAGGTATTCCTGATGATTCTGCTATATAAATACCATAACTATTATTATTAAATCCTTTTTTTAATTTACGTTCAAATTTTAATTTATTAAATATTCTTTTTATAGAAAAATGATAAAATTTTATACCATTTATATTATTTAAATATTTTTTTAAATCATAATAATGTGTTGTAAATAAAACTTTAGGTTTTAGTTTATTATTATTTAAATATTTAATAATTGAATACGATAATGAAATACCATCATAAGTACTCGTCCCACGACCAATTTCATCCATCAAAATTAAACTATTTTTACTTATATTATTTAATATATAAGAAGTTTCTTTCATTTCTAACATAAACGTTGATTCCCCTAAAGAGATATTATCTGAAGCTCCTATTCTACTAAATATTCTATCTATAATATTAAATACTACATATTTTGCAGGGACATATCCCCCCATTTGAGCCATTATAATAATTAAAGCTGTCTGTCTTAATAATGCAGATTTACCAGCCATATTAGGTCCAGTTATTATTAAAATTTGGTTAATATCATTATCTATATATATACTATTTGGAATATATTTTTTATTAAAAGTTTTTTCTATAACAGGATGTCGACCTTTGAATATATATATTAAATTATTACTATAATTTTTTAAAATTTTAGGTTTAACATAATTATTATATTTAGCAGATAAATATAATGAAAATAAAACATCTAATTTTGCAATTAAATTTGAAATATTTTTTATACAAAATAAATTTTCATTTAATTTATCAAGAATTTTATTATAAATTTTTTTTTCTAATAAAAATATTTTTTTTTTTAAATAATAAACATAATATTCGTATTTATTTAAAAAAGGAGTCGTATATCTTATAGATGTTGATAATCGTTGTTTTATAATCCAATGTATTGGGATTATATTCTTATCTTTTTTTTTTATTTCTATATAAAATCCTATTAAATCATTATTATTTATAATTAAATAATTTAATTTTAATTTTAGTCTAATTTTATTTATATAATCTTTATATAAAATTTCTTTTTTTTTTTTTAATTTAATTTTATATTTATCTAATTTTTTAGAAACATTTTTTTTTATTATAAAAGTTTTTTTTAAATTATTAATTGGATTTTTTTTTATATATTTTTTTAATATTTTATAAATTATAAAAATATTAACAATTTTTTTTTTTTTTAAATTTAAAAGGTTATAAATATTAATTAAATTTAAAATTTTTTTTATATAATTAAAAGATTTTAATAATTTATATAATTGATTAGGGAGAATTGTTCTATTTGAAATTTTAGATACTAATTTTTCAATATCACAGATTTTTTTTAAATTATACAAAATAGTAATTTGTAAATTATTATTTAATTTATTTTCTTTAAAAAAAAAATTAATAATTTTTTGTCTTTGTTTTATAATATTATAATTTTTAGATGGTAAAATTAACCAATTATTTAAGAGTCTATATCCCATTGAAGTAGATGTATAATCTAATATATCTAACAAAGATTTACCATTTTTTTTTATTGTTTTTTTTATTTCTAAATTAATTATTGTATTCTCATCTAATAATAAGTATAAATCTTTTTTTATTATATTAATTTCATCGATATGATTTAAATTTAAATTATAATTTTTTTTAATATAATAGATTGAAAGCCCTGTTACAATTATACTATATTTCATTAATTTAATTTTAGAATCTTCAATTTTATTTTTTTTAAAATGTTCTAATAATTTTAAATAAGAAAAATTATAATTAAATAAATGATCATCCAATAAATTTATTATATTTTTTTTTGAATAAAAAATTTTATTTTTTAAAAATAATAATTTACTTTTTTGTATAAAAAATTCTTTAGGATTATAATTACCGATAATATTTTTTATATAATTAATTTTACCTTCTGTAGTTAATAAATGACCTGTAGAAAAATCAATTAATGTAATCCCTAAATATTTATTATTTTTATTTATATATATAAATGCAATATATTTAGTTATATTTTTTTGTTTATTAATATTATCATATAAAGATATACCAGGTGATATAATATTAGTTATTTGCCTATTAATTAAATTTTTATTATTATTGTAATTAATAGTTTGATCTTGATCACATATAGCAATTTTATATCCATGTTTAATTAATTTATTAATATAAATTATTAAAGAATTACATGGGAATCCTGCTAAATAAATACTATTTTTATTTCTTTTTGTTAATGTTATGTCTAATAATCTTGAACATAAAATAGCATCATATCCAAAAATTTCATAAAAATCACCGACTTGAAAAAATAAAATAGAATCAGGATTTTTCTTTTTTACATTATAATATTGTTTTATTAAAGGTGTTTCTTTATACATTATAACTTTTTTTTTATATATTATTTTATATTTTATAATTATTAATATTTATTATTTATTTAAATAAATAATAAAATATCTATGAATAATTCTTATTTAATAATATTAGGATTTAATTCTTCTTTACCAAATTATAATTATCATCCGACTTCTCAACTTTTATTTATAAAAAATAATTATTTTTTAATTGATTGTGGTGAAGGTACTCAATCGCAAATTTTAAAATCAAAAATAAAATTAAATAAAATAGATTATATTTTAATTTCTCATTTACATGGTGATCATTATTTTGGATTAATTAGTATATTATCTACTTATCAACTATTAAGACGTCAAAAACAATTAACAATTTATGCTCCTAGAGGTTTAAAACAAATTTTAAATATAAATTTCAAATGGTCAAGAACTAAAATTAGTTATCCAATTAAATTTATTTACTTAACAAGTTTAAAACAAAAAAAAATATTTGAGAATAAAGATTTAAAGATTTATACAATCCCTTTAAAACATACAATATATACTAATGGATTTATCTTTAAAGAAAAAAAAAAATTAAAAAACTTAAATATTAAAAATATAAAAATGATAAAAGAAATTAAAATAAAAGATTATTTAAAAATAAAACAAGGTTATAATTTTAAAAAAAAAAATGGTCATATTATACCTAATAATTTTTTAACATATAAATCTCCTAAACCATTATCATATGCATATTGTTCTGATACTAAATATTATCCTAATATAATAAAATACATTAAAAATATTGATTTATTATATCATGAATCAACATATTTACACAAATTTTATTATTACGCTTATTTAAGGGGTCATTCGACATCTATTAGTGCAGCGAAAATAGCTATGTTATCAAATACGAAAAAATTAATTTTAGGACATTTTTCCAATAGATATATAAATATTAATATATTTAAATATGAAGCAATAACTATTTTTAAAAATACAATAATACCTAAAATTTTAAAAAAATATTATATTTAATTTTTTAAAATAGAATTTAGTAAATTTCCATTTTTATTATTAATTATAATATTAGATAACATTTTTCTATTTATACTATAGTTTTTTTTTTTTAAAAAATTAATAAATTTTGAATAAGATAATTTATTTTTACTATATTTTCTTACATAGGCATTTATTCTTAAAATCCATATTTTTCTATAAACTCTTTTCTTATTTTTTCTACCTATATAAGAATGTAATAATGATTTTTGCACTGAATTTTTTGCTATAGTATAACTTCTTTTTTTTGCTCCATAAAATCCTTTTGCTAATTTTAATATTTTTTTCCTTTTATTTTTTGAAGCTACTAAATTTTTTGATCTAGGCATTACTTAATAATTTTTAAATTAATAATTTTATTTTTTGATAATTTTTTTTTTCTTACTTTATTTTTCTTTTTTAAATTATGTAATTTATTACTTTTTTTCCTTTTTACCTTCCCATTTGAAATTAATTTAAATCTTTTTTTATAACTCGATTTATTTTTTATTTTATACATATAAATTATTTATAATTTTTTTTATTTGGTTTTAATATCATAAACATTCTTTTGTTATCCATATATGGATATTTTTCTATAATACCATATTTATTTAAAGATTTAGAACAATTTATTAAAACTTCTTTCCCTTGATCTTTATAAATTATTGATCTACCTTTAAAATATACATAAAATTTTACTTTCTTATTTTTTTTTAAAAATTTTTTAGCTAGATTAATTTTAAAATTAAAATCATTACTACTTATATTAGGACTTAATCTTATAATTTTTATAAGTTTAACTTTAAAATTATTTTTATATTTTTTTTTAATTTTATAAATGTATTTATTTATATTTATAATTTTTACAATAGGAGGATTTAATTTATCATTTAATAACATTAAATCTAATTTATCGTCCTTTTCTTTTACTAATTTTAATAAGTATTTCGTATTATAAACTTTATTCTCGAAGATATTACTTCCTACCAATTTAACTTCTTCCTTTTTTATTTTATTATTTATTTTTATTTTAGATATTATTTTATCTAATATATCTTTTTTTTTAATAATTTTAAATATTTAGTATTTAATTATTATAAATATATTTATATATATATTTATAAGCATCTTTTAATTTCATATTATTTTTCTGTTTATTATGTCTAATATAAACACTTTTATTTCTTATTTCATAATCTCCAACTATTAATATTATTGGAATTTTTAATTTATCATACTTTTTAATTTTTTTATTTAAATTACTTTTTGTTTTATCTATACAAATTCGTATTTTTTTTTTCGTTAATTTTTTATAAATATCTTTTACATATAAATAATGATTTTTTATAAAAATTGGTATAATTATAATTTGGATTTTTAATAACCATATAGGTAAATTACCTTTAGTATGTTCTAATAAAATACCAATAAATCTTTCTAATGATCCTATTAAGGCTCTATGAATCATAATAGGATATTTTATTTCATTATATTTATTTATATATGTTAAGTTAAATTTTTTAGGTGTATTATAATCTATTTGTATAGTACTTATTTGCCAATTTCTTTTGTATGAATCTTTTATAATAAAATCTATTTTAGGTCCATAAAATGCTGCCTCTCCATAAGATATTTTATATTTTATTTTTCTTTTTTTTATAATTTCTTTTAATATACGTTCAGCCTTATCCCAATATTGTTTTTTACCTATATATTTATTTTTACCGTTACTTTTCCTTAAAGAAAGTCTTATAAAAAAACTTTTAAAATTAAATTTTTTATAAATATATAAAATAATATTTATTAGATTATTTATTTCTTTAATAACTTGAATTGAATTTTTACAAAAAATATGCCCATCATCTTGGGTAAACATTTTAGTTCTAAATAATCCATTTATTTCACCACTTTTTTCATTACGAAAAACTGTGCCAAATTCAAAGAATTTTATTGGTAATAATTTATAAGATAAATTATTATAATTTTTATAAATTAAACAATGATATGGACAATTCATCGGTTTTAAATAAATTTTCTTTTTATATAAAATTTGAAATATATTATTTAAATAATTTTTTATATGTCCAGATTTATTATAAATATTATAAGAACCTATTAAAGGAGTAAAAACTTCATTATAATTATTTCTACAATTTATAACTTTTATTATTTTTTTTATTCTATTATATATATAAATACCTAAAGGTAACCATATTGGTAAACCAGTATTTAAATTTTTATAAAAAAAAAATAATTTTAAATTTTTACCTATTTTTTTATGATCATAAATATTATTTGATTCCATTTATATTATATATAAAATTAAAATATAAAATATTTTTAGTTTTACTTGTAATTAAATAATTATTATTATATATAAATATATTATTTAAACTTGATAAAATATTATTATTATTATCAATTAAAAATAAAATTTGTTTTTTAAAAAATCTATTAATTTTAAACTTTTTTAAAATATTATTAATATTTATTAATTTATTTTTAAAAAAAAAATGATAATTATTTTCCCAATTTTTTATATATATTGGGTAATTTATTAAATCTAAATTCAAATAAATAAAATTTTTTTTAAATATATATATATTTTTATTAATATTTTTTTTAATTTGAAATATAAAAGTTTTATTATTTATTTTAATTTTTTGTTTAATTTTATTATTTAATATAATTTTTATTTTATTTAATTTATTCCTAAATAAAATTAATTTATTATTATCTTTTATAATTTTAAATTTTTTATCATTAGAATATAAAATTTTACCATTTTTTAATTTTTTAATTAAATTTAATAAATTAATATTAAAAAATTTATATTTTATTAAAAATCTATATAAAATATATTGATAAAATCTTAAAAATAATATCTTTTTATAATAAATACATATATATATATAATTATATATATATTTTTTTTTTATTATTTTCTTTGATAAATTCTTAATAAAAAAATTTATAATATTATATTCTATCTTTAATTTTAATAAAACATTTTTTATTACAAAATTAAAAATATTAAATTTATTTTTTAAATAAGGTATTAATTTATTCCTAATTTTATTTCTTAAATATATATTTTTTAAATTACTTTTATCTTCTATCCATTTTATTTTATTTTTTATTGCGTAATTATAAATATCTTTTTTATTTATATTTAGAATTAAATAAGGCCTTATTATTTTTTTATTTATTTTTTTTATACCTTTTAATCCATACAAACTACTTCCTATTAATAAATTTATTAAAAATGTTTCTATATCATCATCTAAATGATGACAGGTAATTAAATAATTAATTTTATAAATTTTTAATAATTTATTAAACCATTTATATCTTAATTTCCTAGCTCCTAATTGAATACTATATTTATTTAATTTTATATATTTTAATAAGTTAAATTTTTTAAAAAAAAAATTAATATTATTTTTATAACAATAATTTAAAACATATAAATTATTTTTATTATTTTTATTTAATTGAAAATTACAATTACATACAAATAAATTCTTTTTATTTTTAAAATAAATATTTAAAATATTTAATAAAACAATACTATCAATTCCCCCACTAACTGCTAATAAAATTCTTTTTTTATATAAACCTCTATTTAGAAAAAAATTATTAATTTTTTTATACATTTAAAACTTTTTCTTTAATTAGAACCACAATATCTTTAAATAAAATATAATTTGAATTAAAAATAATCTTTGATTGTTTATAATATTTTTCTCTTTTTTTTATATGATTTTTTATAAAAAAAAATAATTTTTTATTTCTATATTTTTTTAAAATTGGTCTATTTTCATTATCATTATTTAATCTTTTAAATAATATTTTATAATTTGTTTTTAAATAAATAGTAAAATTTTTTTTTAAATATTTTAAATTGTTATAATAGCATGGAGTACCTCCACCTAAAGATAATATATAATTATTTATATTTATATATTTTATTATAAATTTTAATAAATTATGTTCTATTAATCTAAAAAATTTTTCTCCATATTTTTTAAAAAATAAATTTATTTTAATATTAAATGATAATTCTATTATATTATCTAAATCTATATGAAAATAATTTATTTTTTTTGATAATAATTTTCCAATATATGTTTTACCACATCCCATATATCCCATCAAAATAATTTTCATTAATTTGTCTTCTTTATTAATAATTTAAATTTTAAAAAAATAATAATTATTATTTTATTTTCCTATAATATATAATTAATAATATAAGACTTGGTAGCTCAGTCGGTAGAGCATTACACTTTTAATGTAAGGGTCCTGGGTTCGATCCCCAGCCAGGTCATCTAAATTTTTTATTAATATATAATAAAATGTTAAAAGTAATTTATATGAGTAATGGCACGTTTGGTATTCCTACTTTAAAATATTTAATTAAAAAAAAAATTAAAATTAATTATATAGTAACTTCATTAAAAAAATATATAAATAATAAATTAAATTTTATTAAAAAATTAGCAACTAAAAATAATATAAATTTAATAAATTCAAATGACATTAATAAAAAAAAATCTATATATAAAATTATTAAAAGTAAACCTAATTTATTAATTTTAATTTCTTTTAAAATAATAAGTAAAAATATTTGGGGTAAAATAAAAACTATAAATATACATCCATCATTACTCCCTTATTATCGGGGACCATGTCCTATAAATTGGGTAATTATAAATGGAGAAAAAATTACTGGTTTAACCAGTTTTTTTGTAAATGATTCTATTGATAATGGGAAAATTATTTTACAAAAAAAAATAAAATTAAAAAAAAAAATAACGTTTGAAAAATTATATAAGAAATTATCAAAATTAACACCTATATTTTTAAAAAAAACATTATTAATATTAAAAAAAAAAAAAAAGAAAAAATATAATATTAAATTAAAGAATAATATTCCATATTCTCCTAAAATTAATTACTATTATAGAAAAATTTATTTATTATTATATAATGAATCTTATATTCAAAATTTAATTTTAGGATTATCTTCTATAAGCCCTGCCTGGTGTTATATAAATACTTTTAATAATATTACTATAATATATATAAATAAAATTAATTTAAATTTAAATTTAAATTTGTATAAATATAACAATTTAAAAATTGGATATTTATTATATAAAAACAATAAAATTTTTTTAAAAACTAAAAATTATTTTATTGAATTATTAATATGTAGACTTTTTAATAAAAAAAAAATGAATTGTTTAGATTTATATAATGGTTTACCTAATAAAGAAAATATTTTTTTATTTTAGACTCGTAAGGATTCGAACCTTAACTGTCAGAATCAAAATCTGATGTGCTTACCATTACACCACAAGTCTATATTTTTTAATATAAATTAAATATTAAAATATAATATTAGTATAAAAAATATCTATTATTATATATATAATAATATATTATAAAAATTTTGTATATATAATAAAATATACATATTATTAATATATTAACTTATTTATTTTAAACTTATGGTAAAAATAAGATTACAAAGACATGGTAAAAAACATTATCCAGTGTATCATATTGTCGTATCTAATTCTAAAAGTCCTAGGAATGGTAAAATTATAAAAAAAATAGGAATATATAACCCTAATATTTTTGATAAAACAAAACAAATTATTATAAAAAAAGATAACGTAAAAGAATTAAAAAAATGGTTAAAAGTAGGCGCACAACCAACTAAAACTATAAAAACTATTTTGAAAAAGCTTAATAATTAAATATCTAAATTAGCATTTTTAGCATATTTTTTTATAAATTTTTTTCTAGGGAAGACATCTCCACCCATTAAATTTTTAAAAATATTATCACTTTTATTTATATTTTTTATATAAATTCTTTTTAACTTTCTAGTTTTAGGATTCATAGTAGTATTCCATAATTGATCTGAATTCATTTCCCCTAATCCTTTATATCTTTGTAAATATACTTTTTTATATTTTTTAAAAATTTTATTTTTTTCTTTTTCTGTCCATAAATATTTTTTAATATTTAAATATTTTATTAAATATAATGGGGGTCTAGCAATATATATATATCCATTTGAAATTAACTTTTTCATATATTTATATAAAAATGTAAGTATTAATGATATTATATGTTTTCCATCGACATCTGCATCAGTCATAATAATTATTTTTTTATATTTTAATTTTTTTATATTTAATTTTATTTTCTTTTTTTTTTTAATTAAGTTTACTCCTAATGCTAAAAAAATATTTTTAATTTCTTTATTATTTAAAACTTTATTATATAAAGATTTTTCTACATTTAATATTTTCCCTTTTAATGGTAAAATAGCTTGAAATTTTCTATCTCGACCTTGTTTAGCTGTACCCCCAGCAGAATCACCTTCTACTAAAAAAATTTCACATAAATCTGGATTATCATATGTACAATCTGATAATTTTCCAGGGATACCACTTATTTTATTATATAAAGGTATATTTTTATTTAGGATTGATTCTTTTATTTTTTTCGCTGCTTCTCTAGATTTATAAGATATTATTATTTTTTCTAATATTTTTTTCCTTTTTTTAGGATTTTCTTCTAAAAATTTATTAAATTTATTAAGAATAATTTTTTCAATTAAACCTGAAATATTTTTATTCACTAATTTATTCTTTGTTTGTCCTTCAAACTCGGGATTAGATAATTTAATTACAATAATAGCTATTAACCCATCTCTAATATCTTTACCTTTTATTTTATTATAAAAATTTTTTATACTATTATTATAAGATAAATATTTCTTTAAAGATTTTGTTAATCCTCTTTTAAATCCAGTTATATGTGTACCTCCTTCAATTGTTTTAATATTATTTACATAAGATATAATTTTTTCATTTTTTTTATATCGAAATCTTAAAATAGCTTTAAGACTTAAATTTTTTAATTTTCTTTTAATTATTATATCATCTTTTATTATAATTAAATTACTATTAGGTTTATCTATATAGTTTAGATAATCCTTAAGCCCATTTTTATAATAAATTATTTTTTTTATATTTTTACGTTTATCATATAGATATAATTTTAAATTTTTATTTAAAAATGAAATTTCTTTTAATTTATTATAAATAATTTTATAACTATATTTATGATATTTAAATATTGTTTTATCAATTGTATATTTAATTTTAGTTCCCGATTTATATGTATCACCTATTATTTTTAATTTACTTATTGGTTTCCCTTTAGAATAAATTTGTTTATATTTTTTTTTATTTCTAAAAATATTTATTATTAATTTCTTAGATAATGCATTTACACAGGATAAACCTACTCCATGTAATCCACTTGATACTTTATATGAATTATTATTAAATTTACCACCTGCTCCTACTTTAGTTAATACAATTTCTAAAGCTGTTTTATTATATTTTTTATGAAAATCTATAGGAATCCCTCTACCATTATCTTCTATTATAATTGTATCATCACTATTTATTATAACTTTTATTTTATTACAATAACCTGCCATATATTCATCTAATGAATTATCAATTAATTCGTAAATTAAATGATGTAGTCCATATTTATTAATATCTCCTATATACATTGAAGGTCTTTTTCTTATATGTTCTATTCCTTCTAAATATTCTATATTTTTTGCAGTATACGTATTCATAATTGGTATATTTTTTTTTATAATAATATTATAACTATATTAATATATATATAATATAAAATAAAAATAGGTAAATTTTATGCCTGGAAATACATTTGGTAAGATTTTTAAATTAACAACATTTGGAGAAAGTCATGGTAAAGCATTAGGTGGTATTATTGATGGATGTCCATCTGGAATTAAAATAGATTTAGAAAAAATTTATTATGATTTAAATAGAAGAAAAACTGGGCAATCAGAAATTGTAACTCCCAGAAAAGAAAATGATAAAGTTGAAATATTATCTGGATTATATAATAATATAACAACTGGTACTCCTATTGGTTTTATTATATATAATAAAGATCAAAAGTCTAAAGATTATTTAAATATAAAAAATATTTATAGACCTTCTCATGCAGATTTTACTTATTATAAAAAATATAAAGTTAGAGATTATCGAGGAGGAGGAAGATCTTCTGCTAGAGAAACTGTATGTAGAGTAGTTGCTGGTAATATTGCAAAACAAATATTAAAATTAAATAAAATTAATATATTTGCATATGTTAATTCAGTTGGTAAAATAAAATTAAATAAAAAATATTTTGAAATTAAAGAAGAAGATATAGAAAAAAATATTATAAGATGCCCAGATAAATATATTTCTATTAAAATGATAGAATTAATAAAAAAATATAAAAAAAAAGGTGATACTTTAGGTGGAACAATTAATTGTATAATTAAAAATGTACCAATTGGATTAGGAGAACCTATATTTAATAAATTACATTCAGATCTAGGGAAAGCTATGTTAACTATTAATGCAGCAAAAGGATTTGAATATGGTAGTGGATTTAAGGGGACTACTATGTTAGGATCATCTCATAATGATTCATTTTTACCTAATAATAAAACTAAAACAAATTATTCAGGTGGGATCCAAGGTGGGATATCAAACGGAATGGATATATATTTTAAAGTTGCTTTTAAACCTATTTCTACTATAAAAATATCTCAAGACACAATAGATAATAAAAATAAAAAAGTAAAAATAAAAATAAAAGGTAGACATGATCCTTGTGTTTTACCTAGAGCAGTACCAATAGTTGAAGCGATGACTGCTTTAGTATTATTAGATCATTATTTAATAAATAAAATTTATAAATAAATTTTTATATGAAATTATTAATATCTATATTAGGTCCGACATGTATAGGTAAAACATCAATTTCTATAAAATTAGCAAAATTTTTTAAGACTGAAATTATTTCTTGTGATTCCAGACAATTTTATAAAGAATTAACAATAGGAACATCTTGTCCTAGTAAAAGTCAATTAAAAATAATAAAACATCATTTTATTAACCATAAAAGTATTTTTTCAAATTATAATGTTTATAATTATGAAAAAGATGTAATAAAAAAATTAAAATTATTATATAATATATATAATATTATTATTTTAGTAGGAGGGTCTTTTTTATATGAAAAAGCTATTATTGAAGGTCTTGATCAATTACCGGAAATAAAAGATAAAAAAAAAATTTTTTTATTTCGTAAAATGTTAAATAAAAAAAATGATAATTATTTATTAAATAAAATTAAAAAAAAAGATTATAAATTTTATGAAAAATATTTAACGAATAAAAAAGATAGAAGAAAAATAATTAGAGCTTTAGAAGTTAACTATTTCACTCAGAAAAGGATTTCATCTTTTTTTAAAAAAAAACACAAAATCAAAAGACCTTTTAATAATTTTATTAGAATTGGGTTAATAGATAAGAGAGAAATTATATATAATAATATAAATAAAAATGTTGATAATATGATCAGAAAAGGGTTATTTAATGAAGCAAATAGATTATATAAATATAAACATTTAAATTCTTTAAATACTATAGGTTATAAAGAGTTTTTTAATAAAACTAAAAGAGATACTATCTATAATATAATTGATAAAATAAAAAAAAATACAAGGAATTATGCTAAAAGACAAATAATATGGTTAAGGAAAATAAAAAATATCACTTGGTTTAATCCTAGTAATTTTAAAAAAATTAAAAAATTTATTATAGATAAAATAAAAAAATAAATTAATAAGATTTTCCAAATACTACTAGATTATTTGTGTTGTTTCCGCTTAATATACATTTACCTTTTTTTTTATTTTTTATAATACATCGAATAGAATTTTTTAATTTTTTTTTTATTTTAATTTCATTTTTCATATTATCTTTAATACTCCAATTAGTTATAAAAAATCCATTTTTTTTTTGTATGTTTTTTTTTAAATCCTTGTAGGTTTTAATATATTTAATTTTATTATACATATTTTTTTTTGCTAATTTATAAATATTTTTTTGTATATTATTTAATATTTTTAATAGTTTACCATTAATATTATTTTTAAATTTTATTTTATATTTTTTAAATGTATCTCTTCTTATTATAAGTATTTGTTTATTTAAAAATTCAAAATTTCCTATTAAAATTTTTATAGGTATCCCCATATTATCATACTTATAAAATTTTTGTCCTGGAGTAATATTATTATTTTTGTCTATTTTTAATTTAATTTTATTACTAATTTTTTTTTTAATTTGTTTTATATAAGAATATATTTTATTTTTATTTATTTTATTTATAATAGGGATTATAATTACTTGTATTGGAGCTATTAATGGTGGTAATAATAATCCGTTATTATCATTATGTATCATAATTAAAGATCCAATTAATCTTGTTGAAATACCAAAAGATGTTCCATATACATATTTTTTTTTACCATCTTTATTAACAAATTTTACATTAAACATCCTAGAAAAATTATTACCTAAAAAGTGGATAGTTGCTAATTGTATTGATTTACCTTTTATTTTAGTTAAGGTTTCAAAAGTATATGTTTTTTTAGCCCCTGGAAAAGTTTCAGTTTTTGTTTTATATCCATTTATAAAAGGTATAGATAGATAATTTTTAATTAATTTTTTATAAATTTTTTTTATTTTATTTATTTCTAATATTGCATTTATTTTATTATTATGAGCAGTATGTCCTTCTTGCCATAAAAATTCAGAATTTCTTAATAGCATTTTATTTCTCATTTCAATTCTTACAACATTTGCCCATTGATTTATTAAAATAGGTAAATCTCTATATGTTTCTATCCATTTTTTAAAAGTATCCCATATAACTACTTCAGAAGTCGGTCTTATAATATATTCGGTATTTAATTTTGATTTTTTATCAATTTTTAATGTTTTTGTTTTATTAGACATTTTTAATTTTGTATATTTTACAATTGCTAATTCTTTGGGAATTTTTTTTATAAATTTATACTCTATATTTAATAAGTTTTTAGGTATTAATAAAGGAAAATATACATTTTTATATTTATTCTTAATTAAAAGATTATTTAGGATTTTTTTTATATTTTCCCATATTTTATATCCATAAGGTTTTAATATAATCATCCCTTTTATGTTAGAATATTCTGCTATATTAGTAGATTGAATTAGTTTAATATATTTTTTATCGTCCATTTCTTTATATATTTAATTATAAATTATTTAATTATATTTTTTTTTAAACACTATTATATTTTTTTTATGAAAGAAATTATATCAAATGTAAAAAAAAAAATATTTATATATAATTCTTTAACTAAAAAAAAGGAATTATTTATACCTATAAATAAAAATAACGTTAATATGTATATTTGTGGACCTACAATTTATAAAAATATACATTTAGGTAATTGTAGAACTTTTATTTTTTTTGATATTATTTATAGATATTTTAAACATTTAAATTTTAACATAAAATATATACGTAATTTAACAGACATAAAAAATAATTTTAATAAAAAAAAAAATTATAATTATTTTAACTATATATATAATACGAAAAAATATTATTTAAAATATAATAAAATTTTAAAAATATTTAATTTATTATCTCCTACTTTAGAACCTTTAATATCTAATTATATCCCTGAACAAATAAATTCTATAAAAAAAATAATTAACTTAAATTATGCATATATAAAGAATGGATCTGTTTATTTTAATATTAATAGATATAATAAATACTATAATAATAATTATGGTAATATATTAAATAGTTTAAAAATTTATAAAAATAAAACTTTTAAATTTAAAAACAAAAGTGAAAAAATAAAAAAAAATGATTTTGTTTTATGGAAAAAGAACCTAAATACGACTATTAAATGGGAAAGTCAATGGAGTCTTGGCATACCTGGATGGCATATTGGATGTAGTACTTTAATAAATAAATTTTTTAATAATCAATTAGATATTCATGGAGGAGGAATAGATTTAAAATTCCCTCATCATGAAAGTGAAATAGTTTTATCAAAATTAATAAATTTTAATAATAAAAATATTACTAAATTTTGGATACATACGAATATGTTAACGATAGATAATAAAAAAATGAGTAAATCTTTAAATAATTTAATATTACCATATGATATTATAAAAGGGAAATTTAAAATAACTAATAATATATTTATTAATCCATATATAATTAAATTATATATTTTACTTACGCATTATCGTAAAACTTTAAATTTTAGTTATAAAAATTTAAATAACACAATTAAAATTTATTTTAAATTATTAAATATTTTTAATTTAATAAAAAAAATAAAACCTAAAAGTTTTACATCTAATACAATTAAAATAAAACGTTTATATTATTTATGTTATAATTCTCTAAATGATGATTTTAATATACCAATATTAATTGATAATTTATTTAAAATTAATAATATTTTAAATTTATGTTTAATAAATAAATTACAAATTTCGTTATTAGATTTAAAATTTATAAAAAAAATAATTAAAATTTTTATAATAGATATTTTAGGATTAAAAATTAAGCATAAATTTAATAATAATATAAAATATTTAATTAATAAATTATTAATAATAAGAAATAAAATGAGAGAAAAAAAATTATATATATATTCTGATAAAATACGTGATTTATTAAAAAATTATATTATTATTACTGATAATAAATTATTATAATTAACTATTATAAATTAAATTAATACCATCTCTTATAGGTATTATTATATTGTTTAACTTAGAATTTTTAATAAATTCATTAAATTTATGTATATATTTAGTTATTTTATCTTTTTGTTTTTTTATAATTAAACCTTTCCATAACGCATTATCTATTAATATAATAGAATTTTTATTCATTTTATTCTTTAATAAATTAATATAATTTAAATAATTTTTTTTATCAGCATCTATAAATATTAAATCAAATTTTAAATTTAATTTAGGTATTATATTTAATGCATCACCATAAATAATTTTAATATTCTTATTAATATTTGTTTTTTTTATATTTTTTTTAGCAATATTTATATATTTTTTATTATTATCTATTGTAATTAATAACCCTTTTTTTTTTAATCCTTCAGATAAACATAAAGTAGAATATCCTAAAAAAGTACCTATTTCTAAAATATTATTAGGAGTTTTTATTAAAGATATTAAACTTAAAAATCTTCCTAGTAAATAATCAGACATATTTTTATAATTTATATTTTTAATTTTTTTTTTTCTAATATTTTTTAAATTATTTGATTCTTTAAAATTAGAATAAGTATTTATATATTTATATAATTTAGATTTTATTATCATTTTTTTTTTATTATAATTAATTAAATTATTAATAAGGAATAATAAATGAAAAAAAAAATAATATCTATATTAAAACAAATTTATGATCCTGAATTAAATATTAATATTTATGATTTAGGATTAATTTATAATATTTCTTATAAAAAAGAAAAAAAGATTATAAACATATTAATGACATTAACTACACCAAATTGTCCTTTAATAAATGATATTATATTTAATATAAAAAAAAAAATTAAAAAAAAAATAAAATTTATAAATAAAATTAATATAAAAATAACTTTTACTCCACCTTGGAATATAAAAATGGTTAAAAAAAAAATAAGGTTTGAATTAGGTATTTTTTAACTTATTAATTATTTATTAATAATAATAATTATATAATAATAATTTGTTTAAAATATGTATTTAATTGGTCGTATAAAAAATATTTTAGGTATACAAGAATTTAAAAATAATTTTAGAAAACAGTCATTAATTTTAATCACAGATGAACAATATCCTCAAAATATATTAATAGATTTTTTACAAGATAGAATAGATTTATTAAATTATATTAAACGTAATGATGTAGTAAAAATTTTTATTAATATAAAAGGAAGAGAATGGATAAATAAAGATGGGACTATAAAATATTTTAATTCTATACAAGGATGGAAAATTGAAAAAGTACAAAATGAAGAATTAAGTTATATTCGTATTAATAAAAATAAAAATAGATATAGTAATTATGATGAAAATGATGATGATGATTTAGAATTAAATCAAATTAATAAAAATAAATTTAATGATGAACACAACAATGATAACGACAATGATGAAGAATTTAAAGATGATGAAGACAATGAAGACGATGACGAAGATATTGATGACGAAGATACTGATGACGAAGATACTGATGACGAGGATGATTATGATGAAGATGATGATGATGATGATAATGAGGACGAGGATAATGATGACGAAGATATTGATGACGAAAATACTGATGACGAGGATGATTATGATGAAGATGATGATGGCAAAAACAATGGCAAAAAAAAATAAAAAATCTTTATAATTTTAATTGATATGTATCCTTTAATAAAAAAAATAGGTATAATTACTTCAGGAGGAGATTCCCCAGGAATGAATAGTGCTATAAAAACAATAGTTAATGTAGCTACTACTTATAATATCCCTTGTGTAGGATATAAATATGGATATGATGGGTTAATATTTAATAAGTATATAAAATTACTTAACAATAATGTTAATAATATAATAAATATAGGAGGTACAATAATAGGTAGTGGTAGATCTAAATTATTTTTAACATATAAAGGTAGGCAACAAGCTTATAGTAATTTAAGAAAAAATAAGATAGATGGATTAATTATAATTGGGGGAAACGGATCTTTTAAAGGTATTAATTTATTTAATAAAGAATATAATTTCCCAATTATTGGAATTCCTGGGACTATAGATAATGATATTAATGGGACAGATATAACTTTAGGTTATGATACTGCATTAAATGCTATTATAAAATCAATAGAAAAAATCAGCGTAATTGCTAAATCTAATAAAAGGATTTTTATAATAGAAGTTATGGGTCGTAATACTAGTCATTTAGCATTTAATAGTGGTATTACATTAAACGCATTATATATAATTTACAATAATAAATATAGTATTGATCATATTAAGGATCTGTTAAAAAAAAGATCTTTGAAATCTTATATTATTATTGTAGCAGAAAATAATATAATAGGATCAGCTTCAAAATTAATTTATAATAAATTAAAAAATAAAATAAAAACTTTTGAATTTAGACGTACGATTTTAGGATATATTCAAAGAGGTGGATCACCTAGTTATAATGATAGAATGTTGGGAATAAAATTTGGATTAAATTCCTTTTATAAATTAATAAATTATAAAAAGAATTTAGTCATTGGACAAATTAATAATAAATGTGTAAATATTCCTTTTAATATTGCTATTTTAAAGAAAAAAAATAAATATTATAAATATAAAAAATATAATTTTTATTAAAATTAAATTCTATGTATAAGAGATATAAATTTTATTTTATATCTCTTATCCTAAATAATTTTTTAAAATTTGACTTTTTTTAGATTTCTTTAATTTTTTTATTGCGCTAATTTGTATTTGTCTAACTCTTTCTCTAGTTAGCTTAAATAAATGAGCAATTTCTTCAAATGTCATTACATTATATCCAAATAATCCACAAGATAAAATAATTACTTGTTTTTCTCTTTTGGATAAAATACTTAAACATTTTTTTATATCTTTTATTAAAGATTCATTATCTAAGGATTTATTAGGATTAGGAATTTTTTTAGAACTAATAACATCATATAAATTAATACCTTCCCCTTCTATTAATGGTGCATCTAATGAAATATGTTTACCACCTAATTTTAAAATTTCTTCTATTTCTTTCTCAGATATTGATAAATTTTTTGATAATTCTCTTATAGTAGGATGTCTTTGTAGTTTGTTTTCTAATAAACTATAAATTTTATTAATTTTATTTAAATATGCAATTTTATTAGTAGGAGATCTAACACATTTAGAAAAATCAGCGATGGCTTGCAATATACTTTGTCTAATCCACCAAACTGCATAGGAAATAAATTTATATCCTCGTTTTACATCAAATCTAAGTGCTGCTTTTATTAATCCTAAATTTCCTTCATTTATTAAATCTGATAAACTTAATCCCTGATTTTGATATTGCTTAGCAATAGCGACTACAAATCTTAGATTTGATTTTATTAATAATTTTTGAGCTTTTTTCTTAAAATATTTATATTTTTTAGACGTTTTTGCATTTATTCCTTTTTTTATAATTTTTGCAATTTTTTTTTCCTTTTCTTTATTTAATAAAGGAATTTTACTTATATCATGTAAATATTTATTTAAAGATTTTGATTCTTCTTTATTTGTAATTTTTATTTTATTCATAAATTATTTTTTTTAAAAAAAATAATTAAATACCTAAATATTTAACATAAATAATATCTTTTTTTTTATATTTATTTTTAATTTTTTTATATTGATTTTTAGATAATAATAAGGATGATTTTACTATATTAGAAATAGTAAAAATTAATTCTGTTTTATTTATTTTTTTTATATTGGCTTTATAAATATTGTCTTTTATTGGTATAAAAATAATGCGTTTAATATTATTAATTGCTTTATTTATGTCAATATCTTTACTACCAAAAATTTCAATTACACCTAAATTATTTATTTCTGTTATTATAATATTTGTATTAGTATTTACTTCTATATCTTGGATATTTTTACCTCCTCCTCCAATTATTACTCCTATATATTCTTTAGGTATTTTTATAATTGAATATTTAGGTTTTATAAATTTAAAATTACTTTTTGATTTTACTAAAATTTTTATTAATTTACTTATTATTAAATTTATATAACTTTTAGAAATATTTAATATTTTTTTTAATAAATTTTTATTAAATAAATTAATTTTACTATTTTTAATATCCATTTGACAAGAGGTAATACCTTTAATAGTCCTAGTTATTTTAAAATCCATTTCTCCATAATGATCTTCTTCTCCTAAAATATCAGGTAATATTACTATTTTTTTTTTTAATAAAATTATCCCTATAGCTAATCCTCCAACTAAATTTTTTATTTTTATTCCAGCATCAATTAAAGCTAAAGTCCCTCCACATACCGTTGCCATCGATGAAGATCCATTAGATTCTAAAATTTCAGAAACTATTCTAATAGTATAAGGATTTTTCGGGATTATAATTTTTAAAGCTTTTTTAGCTAAATATCCATGACCTATTTCTCTTCTAGAAATACCACGTATTTGTTTTACTTCACCTGTAGAAAATGGATGAAAATTATAGTGTAAATAAAATTTTTCATTAGATTCGACTACTAAATTGTCTATTCTATTTATATCTAAAGAATTTCCTAAAGTTACTGTAGTTAAACATTGTGTTTCTCCTCTTGTAAATAATGCAGATCCATGAGCTCCAGGTAAATAATTAATAATACCCGATATATTACGTATTTGATGTATAAATCTACCATCTAATCTTTTGTTTAATTTAATTATTTTATTTACAGCTTTTTTTTTATAATAATTATAGTATTTTTTTAATAAAATTTCATTTTTAATAAATATATTTTTATTTATTTTATTTTTAAATTTTAAAAATAAATTATCAAATTTAGTAGATCTTTTTTTTTTATTGGTTTTTTTTCTTATAAAAAGTAAAATTTTTTTATAAAAATATTTTTTTATATATTTTTTTATTTTTTTATTTTTATAAAATTTAAAAACTTTATTTTTTATTTTTTTATATTTAATAGTTTTAAAATAAAATTTTATTTGTTCTTTTATTTGATATTTTATAAACTTATGAGATATTTTTAAAATTTTTATAAATTCTTTATTATTTATTTGATTCATATCTCCTTCTATCATAACTATATTATCTTCAGAACCTCCAATTACAAAATTAACTTTTGATTTTTTTATTTGATCTATGGTAGGATTAAGAATGTATTTATCATTAATTTTCCCTATTCTTATTTGAGAAACTGGTCCATAATTTGGTATACCTGAAGTTATTAAACAAGAAGAAGCTGCTAATCCTACTAATCCATCTGGTGATACAACATTTTTATCATAAGATAATAAGTTTATCATAATTTGTATTTCTCTAGTTATATTTTTTGGTATAAAAGGTCTAATTAATCTATCTACCATTCTCATGATTATTATTTCTTCATCTGTAGGTTTCCCTTCCCTTTTAATATATCCTCCTGGAATTTTTCCACCGGCAAAATATTTTTCTCTATAATCAATGGTAAGAGGAACAAAATTAATATTTTCTTCTATAATTTTACCAAAAACTACAGTAGATAAAATAATAGTTTTACCTAATTTTACTATAATAGATCCATTCGATTGATTTGCTAATAATCCTGTTTCTAAAATTATATCTTTACTATAATTTTTTAATTTTATTTTTCTTTTTATAATTTTAAACATATATCTTTTTATTATAATTTACGTATTTTAAATTTTTTTTTTATTATATTATAAAAATTATAATCTTTATTTTTTAAATATTTTAATTGTTTTTTTCTTAATGTAACTTTTTTTAATAAAGATCTAACAGTATTATAATCTTTTTTATTATTTTTTAAATGTTCATTTAATTTAAAAATTTTTAAAGTTAATCTTTTAATATAATTTATATAATAGATTTGTTTTTTTATCATAATTTTTTTATGTTTTTTTTATTATTTTATAATTTTTAATCCTAATTTAAGTAATTTTTTTTTATCAATTTTTGTAGGAGTATTTATCATAATATCTTTATTTAAATAATTTTTAGGAAAAGCAATAATATCTTGGATATTTTTTTTATTAAATAAAGATAATATTAATCTATCAATACCTATTCCTATCCCACCATGTGGTGGCGTCCCATAATTTAATGCTTTAAGAAAAAAATTAAAATTTTTTTTTATATTTAATTTAGATAATCCTATAAATGAAAAAATTTTTTTTTGTATTATATTTTTATCTATGCGTATAGATCCACTTCCAATTTCTATCCCATTTATTATTAGATCATAAGATTGAGCTAACATATCTTTTGTAATTTTATTTTTATTATTCCATGGCTTAGTAAAAGGATGATGATAACATTCATAGATATTTTTTAATTTATTTAGTTTAAATAAAGGAAACTTATAAATAAATATTGGAATATAAATTTCTTTATTATATTTTGATCTAAATAAAAATTCATTTATTTTTTTTTTTATTTGCCAAATTTTTTTATTATTACTTTTAGGAATTAATAAAATTAATAATATATCAAATTTTGAAAAAAAATATTTATTAATTATTTTTTTTATTATTTTATTATTTTTAAATATATTTTTATAATTAAAAATATTTAAATTTAAATTGTAAATTATTATATTTTCTTTTTTACAAACATATTGTTTTAAAAATAATCTTATATTAAATTTTAATATATTTTTTATATTTAAATAGTTTGGTAATATAATTGAAAAAATTTTATATTTTAAAAATTTTTTTTTAAAATATTTATTTTTTATTTTAATTTTATAAATTTTATATCTTAAATCTGGTTTATCAGTTTTATACTTATTTATTATTTTTTTGTAAGTAATTTTTTTTATATTTATTAATTTAATTTTATGTATTTTTAAGAAAATATATTTTAAAAATTTTTTTATTAATAAATAAATTTGCTTTATTTTAACAAAAGACATTTCTATATCTAATTGTAAAAATTCAGGTTGTCTATCTTTTCTTATATCTTCATCCCTAAAACATTTAGCTATTTGATAATATTTATCTATACCACCTATCATAAGTAATTGTTTAAAAGTTTGAGGAGATTGTGGTAAAGAATAAAATAACCCTTTACTTTTCCTATATGGTACTATAAAATTATTTGCTCCTTCTGATGTTTCTTTTACTAATATTGGAGTTTCAATTTCCAAGAATTTTTCTTTTATAAAAAAATGTCTTATAATATTTAATAAATTTGATTTAATTATTAAATTATTTTTTATTTTTATATTTCTTATATATAAATATCTATAAGTTAATAAATTTATATTATTTTTTTTTATTTTATCTTTTATATTAAATGGTAATTTTATAGATTTATTTAAAATTTTATATTTATTAACTAAAATTTCTATATAACCTGTTTTTATTTTTAAATTTGGAAATTTTCTTTTTATAACTAACCCTGAGATATTTATTAAATATTCATTTTTTATTTTTATTTTCCTTTTATAAATTAATAATTGAGTAATTCCATAAAAATCTCTTAAGTCAATAAAAAATTTATTTTTCATTGATCTTATACTATTAACCCAGCCTGATAATATAACCTTATCATTTATATTTGATTTTCGTAATTCACCACAATTATGAGTTCTATACATAATAATTTTTTATAAATTTAATAATTTTTAATTTTAAAAAAAAATATTTATATTTTTTTTTGATGGTGAACGTAGCTTAATAGGTAGAGCATCAGATTGTGGTTCTGAAAGCTGCTGGTTCAAATCCAGTCGTTCACCCCACTTATATTATAAATATTTAATCTAATTTTTAAATTAAAAAAATATTATATGAAATTTTATAAAAATTCAATAAAATTAAATAAAAATCATATTAAAAAATTTTTTATTTTAAAAAAAATTCATAAATATTATAAAAAAAAAATTAATTTGATTTCTTATAATAGTTTAAAAAAATTTTATATTAATCATATTCAATATTCATTATCGATCTTAAATATTATAAATTTTTTACCAAATAGTGAAATTATGGATGCTGGGACTGGAGGGGGTTTCCCCGGTATTCCATTATCTATTATTTTTAATAAAACCAAATTTTATTTAGTCGATTCTATAACTAAAAAAATTTTAATATTAAAAAAAATAATAAAAATTTTAAATATTAAAAATGTTATTTTAATTAATAATAGAATACAAAATATAAAAAAAAAATTTGATTTTATTATAAGTAGATATTTATCTAATATAAATAATGTTTATAAATTATTAAAAAATAATATAAAAAAAAAATCTAGACATATTATAAAAAATGGTATTATTTATTTAACAGGTATTAAAAAAGATGATATAAAATTAAATAATAAATATTCTATAATATATTTAAAAAAATATTATACTAATACATTTTATAAACAAAAAAAAATAATTTATATTCCAATTAATTAATTTTATATATTTTTTTTATAAAATAAATTAAAAATTTAATATTCGATAATAATTTATTAATTTTGGTTTTTTTATATACAAAATTTATAAACATTAATAAAAATAATTTATTTATATCAATTTTCTTTTTTTTAATTAATTCATAAAAAAATCTATAAAAAAATATATATATTTTTTCTATGGGTATAAATATAGGCATTGAATACAAATATAGATTATAATTATTAATTATATATTTTATTTTTAATTTATTTAATAAAAATTTTAATTTAATTAAATTTAAATTTTGTGGTATTATTATTTTATATGGGAATAATAATATATAATAACTTATTTTCCTTTCATTTTTATAAAAATTTAAAATAATATATTTATATATATTATTAATATTAATTATATATATTTTTTTATTTTTATAATCTATAAAAGTTTTATTATTATTACTTCCTTTATTAATATTCATAATTATATTTTTTTATAATTTTATATCCAATTTTTTTCATATATTTAAAAATATCATTCAATTTATTTTTAAGTTCACCTTTAATAATTTTATATTTTATTTTATTTTTTATAATACCTACAATTTTACTAGGTTTTATTTTAAAATAATTTATTATATCATGACCATTAATAGAAAGCTTAATATTATATATTTTATCTTCATTTTCTATTTTAATAATTGTATTATATAATTTAATTATTTTTTTTTGTTGTTTATATTTTTTTTTTTTAAATTTAGTCGTTATATCATATAACGATAATAAAATAATATCTTTTATAATTTTTATTCCTACCTTATTTATAAATTTTCTTATAGTTTTAATTTTAATATTTTTATTAATTAAAATTATAGGCATATTACTATATTTTATAATAGTTTGTATATATTTTAAATTTTTTTTTATAGGTAATTTTAATTTATAAAATATATATGGTATCATATTAGATCCTATTATTTCATGATTATAAAATGTCCATCCTTTATTTTTATAAAATTTTTTTGATATTGGTTTCCCAATATCATGTAATAAAGTAGCCCATCTAAACCATAAATTTTTATTAAATTTACAAATTTTATCCAGTACTTTTAATGTATGTTTAAAACAGTTTTTAGTATTATTTATTTTTTTTTTTAATTCAACAAATTCTGGTAATATTATAGATAAAAATCCAAGTTTATCCATTAGTATTAATCCTTGAGAAGGTTTATTAGCCATTAAAATTTTATTAAATTCTAAAATTATTCTTTCTATAGCTATTATTCTAATTCTATTTATATTATTTAAAATAGAATAAATAATTTTTTTATCTATTTTAAAATTAAATATTGTGTGAAATCTAATAGCTCTTAACATTCTTAACGGATCATCAAAAAATATTTTATCAGGATCAATTGGAGTTTTTATAATTTTATTCTTTATATCATTAATACCATTAAAAGGATCTATTATTTCTCCTATTTTTTTATAACTTAAATTAATTGCAATTGTATTTATAGTAAAATCTCTACGTTTTTGATCTTCTTTTATATTTTTTAATAATTTTATATATGGTTTATTATTATAAATATTATAAAATTCTTTACGAGTACTTACAAATTCAATCTGATATTTTTTATATTTAACAATAGCAGTTTTGTATCTTTTAAAAAAAAAAATTTGTTTTGCTTTTATTAATTTAAAAAATATTTTAGCTAATTTAATACTATCACCTGTAGTTACAATATCTATATCTTTAGTTGATTTATTTAATAATAAATTTCTAACATATCCACCTATTATATATATTTGAAAATTAAATTTTTTACTTATAAAAAATAAATTTTTAAATATTTTTTTTAATATTTTTTTTTTAAATAACATAAAATTAAATTATTTTTAATTTAAATAAATTAATAAAATTATGTTAAAAAAAAGAATTCTATCTATAGATTATGGATTAAAAAAATCTGGTATATCAATAACAGATTACTTTAAACATTATGCTATTGCTCATTCGTGTATAAAGACTAAAAATCTTTTAAAAAATTTAAAAGAAATTATTAATAAAGAAAAAATAGATGTTATTGTTTTAGGATTACCAAAAAAATTAAATAATAAAAATCAATTATTAACTAATAAAGTATATAAATTACAACAAATATTATTAAAAAAATATCCTAAATTAATCGTAGATTTAATTGATGAAAGATATACGTCAAAATTAGCTTTATATTATTTAAATTTAATAAAATATCCAAAAAGTAAAATTAAAGATCAAATTCATATTATGAGTGCTATTTTAATATTACAATCTTATTTAAAAAATAAAAAAATATGATTTTACCAATATTATTATATAATAAAAAGAATAGGACTATTCTAAGAAAAATATCAAAAAATATTCCACGACATACAAATTTATTAAAATTAATTAATAATATGTTTAAAACTATGTATTATTATAATGGTATAGGTTTAGCAGCTCCTCAAATAGGAATAAATATAAATTTATTTGTCATAAGTATAAGAAATGAAAAAAAAATTTTTATTAATCCAAGTATAATAAATTACAGTAAATCTAAAATCATTAGTGAAGAAGGTTGTTTAAGTTTGCCTAACGTATATATTAAAATTCAAAGATATAAATATATTTTAATTAAAACTTATAATATATATTGGGAAATAGAATTTTTAAAATTATCAAATATGTTATCTATTATATTTCAGCATGAATTTGATCATTTAAAAGGAAAATTAATTATTGATTATATAAAAAATAACTAATAATATATATATATATACTATATAATATATTAAAATTAAATTTTATGGATTTATTAAATAAAATAAATTTTAATTGGATAAAAAAATTTTCTTATCCATTAATTATCGCAGGACCATGCAGTGCTGAAAATAAACAACAAATATTTGATATTACAAAAGAATTAAATAAGTCTTATGTAGAAGTTTTACGTGCAGGTATATGGAAACCTAGAACAAAACCAGGTATGTTTGAAGGTGTAGGAGAAAAAGGATTAAAATGGTTAATAGAAGCTAAAAAAAAATTTAATATTCTATTAGCTATTGAAATAGCGACAAAAGAACATGTAAAAATTGCATTAAAATATGATATAGATATTTTATGGATTGGTGCAAGAAGTACTTGTAATCCTTTTACTATACAAGAAATCTCAAATGAATTAAAAGATACTAATAAAATAATATTAATTAAAAACCCTTTAAATTTAGATATAAATTTATGGTTAGGCGGAGTTGAACGTTTAATTAATAATAATATTTTAAATATTGGTTTAATTCATAGAGGATTTACATTATATAAAAATTCTAAATATAGAAATCAACCATGTTGGTTAGACGTTTTAAATATAAAAAAAAAATATCCAAAGCTACCTATCTTATGTGATCCTTCTCATATAGCAGGGGACAGAAAATATATCTATGAGATATCTAAAAATGCTATTAATTTTGGATATGATGGATTAATGATAGAAACTCATGTTAATCCAGATAAAGCATTAAGTGATGCTAATCAACAAATAAAACCAAATTTTTTAACAGATATTTTAAATAAAATTTTATTAAAAAAAATAATTACTAAAAGTTATTTAAATGATTTAAATTTGTATAGAACTAATATATTAGAAATAGATGAAAATATAATAAGTTTATTACATAATAGATTAATATCATCTAAAAATATAGGTAAAATAAAAAAAAAATATAATATTGAAATAATACAAAAAGAAAAAATGTTAGAATTAAAAAAATATTATAAAAATATTTGTGAAAAATTTAATATAGATCAAAATTTTATTCAAACAATATTTGAATTAATTCATAAAAAGTCTATAGAAGTTCAAATTTAATTAAATAAAAAAAATATAAAATTATCTAATATTATAAAAAATATTATCTAATATTATAAGCAATATTATTTTTAATTAGATTTTATCTAATTAAAAATAATATTGTTTTATTCTTTTTTTATTAATTTCTTTTTCTTTTTTTTTAGATATTTTATTTACCTCATATTTTTTTTTCTTTTTCGATAAATAAATTTCTAATTTGGCAAATCCACTATCTGAATAAAATATTTTAGTAGGAATTATTGTATAATTTGAATTTATTATTTTATTATATATTTTTAAAATTTCTTTTTTAGATAATAATAATTTTATTTTTCTTATTTTATTATTATGTATTTTAAAATTTAATAAATAAATATTGTTTTTATATATTTTACAATATGAATTTGAAATATTACATTTATTTTGTCTTATTAATTTTATTTCTTTACCTTTTAATACTAACCCAGCATTTTTTTTTTTAATTAAATTATAATAATAAAAAGCTTTTTTATTTATAATTTTATTTTTATTTTTGTATATATTCATATGATCACGACAGGATTTGAACCTGTGACCTACTGCTTAGAAGGCAGTTGCTCTATCCAACTGAGCTACGTGACCTAATATAATAATTTTATTAATTAATAAATAATAAATTAATTAAAAAAACTATAACTAAAGTACCATAAAAAATCGGAGTGACAAGATTTGAACTTGTGATCTCCTGGTCCCAAACCAGGCGCGTTAAGCCGGACTACGCTACACCCCGTGTAATTTTATACATAAATACGGAGAGTATGGGATTTGAACCCATGTAGCATAATATAAGGCTGCCAGTTTAGCAAACTGGTCCGATAAACCACTCCGGCAACTCTCCTAAATAATTATTATTTTATTTTTAATTATTATATTAATAAAAAATAATAATTATATTAAAAAAAAACAATTAATCAATATTAATTAATGAATAAAAAATAGAATTAGGTAATTCTATTTTCCCATATTTATACATTTTCTTTTTACCTATCTTTTGTTTATTTAATAATTTCATTTTTCTTGTAATATCACCCCCATAACATTTTGAAGAAACATCTTTCCTATATGAATTTATAATTTCTTTTACTATTATTTTACTATTTACATATGCTTGGATTATAATTTTAAATTGTTTTTTAGGTATTAAATTTTTTAATTTTAAACAAATTTTTTTACTTTTTTTATAAGCAGTATTTTTATGTGAAAAGAAAGAAAATCCATCAATTTTTACTTTATTTATTAATATATCCACTTTAATAATATTAGAGGTTTTATATCCTATAAATTTTGTTACGATTGTATTATAACCTTTAGTTAAAATTTTTAATTTATTATTAAAATCATAAATTATTTCATTTAACGGCATATTAAATGTTAAAATTACTTGACTATAATTTGATATATTATATGATGACGATTTATATTTTTGATCTATTAAAATACCTCTTTTTTTTATACAATACGTTATTATATTACCAAGATTTTTATTTAATGTTATAATTTTAACATTTTCATATGGTTCTTTTATTTTTATAATTTCATTAGTTTTAGGTATATTTAAAGGATTATTAATAAATATTTTTTTTTTATTTTTTAAATAAAATTTATATTTTACATTTGGAATAGTAGTAATTAAATCAATTTTATATTCTCTAAGAATTCTTTCTTTTATTATTTCAAAATGTAATAAACCTAAAAACCCACATCTAAACCCATACCCGAAAGTATTTGAAAAATCTTTAACAAAAGTAAATGAAGAATCATTTAATTTTAATTTTTTTATAGAATTTTCTAAATATTTATATTTATTACTATTAATTGGAAATATACTAAGAAAAATATTTGATTTTAATCTATTTATTTTTAATATTTTTTTAGTAGTTATATCTTTATAAGTTACTAAAGTATCTCCATTTATAATATCTTCTAAATTTTTAGATCTATATAAAAATTTTCCTATATTCCCTGCACTAAGACTTTGTATAGATTTATTTTTATACTCTATCGTTTTTAAATTATTTACTGTTATAATCTTATTATTTGATAATAATTTTAATTTATCTTTATTATTAATAATGCCACTAAAAATTCTAAAATATATAAAAATACCTTTATAACTATCATAATAAGAATCTAATATTAACGCTTTTAATTTATTTTTTCTATTTACATTCGGGGATGGGATTTTGTTAATTATTTTTTTAATTAATTTTTTAATTCCTATACCTTTTTTTGCACTTATTAAAATTATATCTTTTTCTTTACATTTAACAAGATTTTTTACATCATTTATAACATTTCTATAATCTATATTTTCTAAATCTATTTTATTTAAAACAGGTATTATAGGTTTATTATTTGATTGTGCTAATTTCACATTATATAAAGTTTGTGCCTGGATATTTTTTGAAATATCTACTAATAAAATAGCTCCCTCACTTGCGATTATAGATTTATAAACTTCTAATTTAAAATCTGCATGTCCAGGAGTATCTATTAAATTTAATTTATATATTTTATTATTATAGTTATAATTAATTTGAATTATATGATTTTTTATCGTTATACCTTTTTCTTTTTCTAAATCCATATTATCTAATAAATTTAGATTATATTTAATTGTCTTTGTATATTTTAATAATTGATATGCCAAAGTACTTTTACCATGATCTATATGTGCAATTATACAAAAATTTCTTATTAATTTTATATTCATAGATTTAAAATTATGTTTTATAAAAAGGTTTTAAAAAAAATAAAAGGTAAAAATTTTTATAAATTTTTATTTAGTTTAAGTAATAAATTACCTAAATTTCCTAATAAATATAAAAAAAATAAATATTTACTAAAAGAATGTTTAAGTAATACATGGATATTTATAACATTAAAAAAAAATAAAATTAAATTTATAGGATTTTCAGAATCTAATATAATAAATGGGTTAATATATTTAATAATTAAAGTTTATTCAAATAAATCTCCTTATAGGATTTTAAAAAAAAATATTTTTAAATATTTTAAATTTAATAAAATTTTATCAATAAATAGATATATAAGTATTTTAAATATTATAAAATATATTAAAATTTATACTTTAAAATTAATAAAAAAATATAAATACAAATATTGATTAAAATTAATATTAATCAATATTTGTACTTTTTTTATAAATTTCTATATACTTATATTACATTAATCCACTACCTTCACCTGTCGGTATATTATTTATAGTATTATTTTCTTTTTTAATTTCTGTTATGACACATTCTGTAGTTAAAAACATACCAGCTACAGATGCAGAATTTTCTAAAGCAACTCTAGTTACTTTTGTAGGATCTATAATCCCAGCTTTTAGCATATTTTTATATTTGCCTTCTTTTGCATCATATCCATAGTCGTCTTTACTATTTAAAATTTTACATACGACAACAGCTCCTTCTTTACCTGAATTTTGTACTATTTGTTTTAATGGTTCTTGTAAAGCTTTTTTCATTATATTAATACTAGTTTTTTCTTCATTATTATCAGTTTTTATCTGATCTAATATATTTATACAACGTACTAATGCTACTCCTCCACCTGGTACTATCCCTTCTTCTATTGCAGCTCTAGTTGCATTTAAAGCATCTTCTACTCTATCTTTTTTTTCTTTCATTTCTACTTCTGAAGCTGCTCCTACATATAAAACAGCCACTCCACCTGTTAATTTAGCTAAACGTTCTTGTAATTTTTCTTTTTCATAATCAGAAGTACTATTTTCTATTTGTATTTTTATTTGTTTAATTCTTTCTTTTATATTTTTTTTTTGACCCAAACCATTTACAATTAAAGTATTTTCTTTTTCTACTGTAATTTTTTCACATCTTCCAAAATATTCTAATTTAATATCTTCTAATTTATTACCTAATTCTTCAGATATAACTGTTCCACCTGTTAATATTGCTATATCTTCTAATATTAATTTTTTTCTATCTCCAAACCCCGGAGCTTTAACAGCAACTACTTTTACAGATCCTCTTATTTTATTTACTACTAATGTTGCTAAAGCTTCATTTTCTACTTCTTCTGATATTATTAATAAAGGTTTCCCAGTTTGTGCTATAATTTCTAAAACAGGAACTATCTCATTCATAGTACTTATTTTTTGTTCACATAATAATATATATGGATTATCTAATTCAGCTATCATTTTTTCTGTATTAGTTACAAAGTATGGTGATTGATATCCACGATCAAATTGCATTCCTTCTACAATATCTACCATAGTTTCTATTCCTTTTGCTTCTTCGACTGTAATAACACCATTTTTACCAACCTTACTAAAAGCATTTGCGATTAAAAGTCCTATCTCACTATCATTATTAGCTGATATAGTAGCAACTTGTTTAAGTTTTTCATTATTAATACCTACTTCATTAGATATTTCTTTTAAATAATTTACAATTTTTTTTACAGATTTATCAATTCCCCTTTTTAAATCGATAGGATTAGCTCCAGAAGCAACATTTTTAATCCCCTCTTTAATAATAACTTGTGCTAATAATGTTGCAGTAGTTGTCCCATCACCTGCAATGTCATTAGTTTTAGAAGCAACTTCTTTTACCATTTGTGCTCCCAAATTTTCTATAGGATTTTCTAAATTAATTTCTTTAGCAACTGTTACTCCATCTTTTGTTATTTGAGGTCCACCAAATGGTTTTTGTAATATAACATTTCTACCTTTAGGACCTAAAGTTACTTTTACAGCATTAGCTAAAGCATCTACCCCTTTTTTTAATTTATCCCTAGCTTCTGTATTAAATTTTATATTTTTTGACATATTATTCTAATTTATTATTTATTATAATTATTTTTCAATTTTTGCAAATATTTCATTCTCATGCATTATTAAATATTTTTTACCATTTAATTCTAAATCTGTTCCTGTATATTTCCCATATAATACTTTATCTCCCTTTATTAAAGTCATTTTATATTTACTTGTCCCAGGACCTACGGCAATAACTACTCCTTTATTTGGTTTATCTTTCGCTGTCTCTGGAATAATTATTCCACTTTTAGTTTTATCTTTTACTGGTAAAGATTCTATAAGTACTAAATCATTTAAAGGTAAAATTTTTTTCATAATAATTATTTTTTATTATTTATTCTTTATTATAATATAAAAAAAAATATTAATATATTATTAAAATAATTAATAATATTTTATTTTTTCACCAATTAATGTAGCAGATGTATAAGATAATATTTTAACATTAACAAATTCTCCTAGTTTTTCCCCATTTTTTTTAAATATTATTATTAAATTTTGTGAATTCCGTCCAGACCAATAATTACTATTTTTTTTTGAATCACTTTCTATTAATACATGTTGTATAGTATTTAAATATTTTTTTAAATTTAATTTTGAATGTTTTCTTTGCAATTTAATAATATCATATAATCTTCTTTTTTTTATGTCAAAAGATACATTATCTTTATATTTATTATAAGCATATGTTCCTTTTCTATGTGAATAGATAAACATATACCCAAAATCATATTTTATATATTTCATTAAATTTAATGTATCTATATGATCTTTTTCTGTTTCATTACAAAATCCTGTAATAATATCATAAGAAATTGCACATTCAGGTATAATATTTCTAATATTTTCTATTAATTTTATATAATTTAATCTTGTATATTTTCTCTTCATCAATTTTAAAATTTTATTACTCCCTGATTGTACTGGTAAATGAATATATTTACATATATTATTATATTTTTTTATTATTTTTATAACACTCAAAGACATATCATGAGGATTCGAAGTACAAAATCTAATTCTTATATTTGGTAATTTTGTCGCTATTAATTCTAATAACATTGAAAAATTTATTTGTTTAAACTCTTTTTTAATATTTTTTTTTATATGAGTTTCTTTAGTCCATAAATAAGAATCCACGTTTTGCCCCAATAATGTTACTTCTTTATATCCCATTTCATATAATTTATTACATTCATTTAGAATATTTTTAGGACTTTTACTACGTTCTCTACCTCTAGTAAATGGAACTACACAAAATGTACACATATTATCACATCCTCTAGTAATAGTAACATACGTAGTTACCTTATTAATATTATATATTTTACTAGGAAATATATTTGAATATGTTTCTTCATTTGATAATAAGACATTACTAAAATATCTATTATTTTCTATAGATTTTATAATATATGGTAATTCTCTGTATTGATCTGGACCTAAAACAAAATCTATTATATTTTTTTTTAAATTATTTATAAATTTTAATCTTCTTACCATACATCCAACGACACCTATATAAATTTTTTTTTTCTTTTTTAAACTATTTAAATATAATAATTTATTATATACAGTAGTCTCAGCTTTTTCTCTTATAGAACAAGTATTTATTATTATTAAATCAGCGTCTAAGATATTAATAACATACAATAAATTACATCTAATTAAAATACTTGTTATTATTTCATTATCATAAACATTCATTTGACATCCATAACTAATTATATGAAATTTTTTTATCATAATTTATTTTTTTTAAAATATTTACAAAATAATCAATTTCTTCCTTTTTATTATATATGCTAAATGAAACTCTAATAGATGTAGTTTTTTTATATTCTTCTTTTTTTAATATATTTTTTATTACATGTGATAAATTAGTTTGATAATAACAAGAACTACCTTTTGATATCATTATCTTTTTTAAATCTAATTTTATATGTAATAAATCATCTCTAAAAGGTAATCTTATATTTAAAATATTATATGAGCTTTTTTTTAAATTATCTGATAATCCATTAAATCTTATATTATCAATATACTTTTTTAATAAATATATACAATATTTTTTTAACTTTAAAATATATTTTTTTTCATTTTCATATTTATTATAAAAGATTTTTAACGCTTTACTCATACCGACAATCCCATATAAATTTTCTGTCCCTGATCTTATATTTTGTTCTTGATTTCCACCATTTATAAAATTTTTTAAATTATGTTTTTTACTTTTATAAATAAATCCAACCCCAAGAGGACCATAGAATTTATGACTACTTGCTGTAAAAAAATCACATTTTTTTCTTAAAAAATTTAATTTATAGTGTCCTATATATTGGACAAAATCTGAATGATATAAAACTTTATACTTTTTTGATAATTTATATATTTTTTCAATATTATTTATATTTCCTATTTCATTATTTATATACATTAAAGAAATTAAAATATTATAATTATAATTAGTCTTTTTTTTTATTATTTTTTTTAATATACTTAAATTTAATTGTCCTAAACTATCGTTCTTTATATAAATAATTTGTATATATCCTTTTTTATCTTTTTTTAAATTTTTTAAAATATTTATAATAGATAAATGTTCTAATTTAGAACTTATAATATATTTTATCCTATAATTTTTAATAATTTGTTTAATTATTAAATTATTACCTTCTGTCCCGCCTGAAGTAAAAATTATTTCTGAGGGGATTTACGTTTATCAATTTACTAATTATTTCTCTAGATTTTTCTATATATGATTTTGTATATCTTCCTAATAAATGAAAAGATGAAGGATTAGATAAATACTTATCTATTAAAACCTTTTTATAAACATTAATTACCTCCTTTCTCATTTTAGTATTAGATGCATTATCAAAATTTATTACTTTCATAATTTTATTAATTTATTTTGTATATCCAGGATAAATTGGAAAAGGGATAACATCTCTTATATTTTTAATCCCTGTTATATATTGTATTAATCTTTCAAATCCTAAACCAAAACCACTATGATATAATTTACCTAATTTTCTTAAATTTATATACCATTTAATATTTTTTAAATTTATTTTTTTTTCTTTAATATTATTATATAATTTTTGATAATTATCTTCTCTTTCTGAACCACCAATAATTTCACCTATAAAAGGGAATAATATATCAAAAGATTTAGTAGTTATTTTATCTTTATTTTCTTTCATATAAAAAGGTTTTATTTTCTTAGGATAATTATAAATTATTATAGGAATTTGTTTTTTAAAGATATTATTAAATAAAATTTTTTCATGGATAGATCCTATATCATCCCCCCAATTTATTATATTATTTTTATATTTTTTTAATAAAATAATTATTTGATTATATGTTTTTATAATAAATTTATTTTTTATGATAACAGTTAGTCTATCTAATAAATTTATATTTTTATTTCTATATTTATTATAATATATCATTAAATTATTTAATTCCTTTTTACAATTAATTAAAACTTTTTTTAATAAATATTTTATAAATTTTATTGAAAGTTTAATAATATTTTTTAATTTACAAAATAAAATCTCTATTTCTAACATCCAAAATTCACATAAATGTTTATCAGTATTAGAATTATCAGCTCTAAATACAGGCCCAAAACTATAAACATTGCTTAAGCCATACATAGCACTTTCTAATTCTAATTGCCCAGAAACAGTTAAATAAGCTTTATTATTAAATATATCTTTACCTTGTTCATTAGATTTTAATTGAAAAGTTTCACCTGCTCCTTCAGCATTATTATTATTAATTAATGGTGTTGAAATATATATTATATCTTTCTTTTTTAAATAATTATGAATCTCTAAAAATAAATAATGTCTTATTCTAAAAATAGTTAAAAATATTTTTTTTCTAAATCTTAAATATGATTGTTCTCTTATCTTAGATAATCTATGATATTTATTTTGTAATATACTTTTTATAATAAATTTTTTATTGTACCCATTATATATTTTAATAAATTTTGCTTTTATTTCTATATTATTTTTATTTTTTTTTTGATATTTTACTTTTCCAATAATTTTTAAACATAAGTTAGGGAAAAATTTTTTTTTTAAATCATTAAATTTTTGGTTTACTATTATTTGTAAATTATCTATTGTAGTCCCATCATTTATTTCTAAAAATAAATTATTTCTAAAAAATAATATCCATCCTTTTACTCCTACTATTTTATTAATAAAATTTATTATATCATTTTTCTTTAATAAATCTTTAATTTTATAATATTTTATCATAATTGTAAAATTTCTATATATTTATTTTTAAAAATTTTATTTAAATATAAAATATTTATTTTATATATTTTTTCTATTTCTTTTTTAATAATATTTTTTTCATCATCTGAAATTAATTCTTTTTTTAATATATTATTATATTTATTTCTTATTAATCTTAAAATATTTTTATTTTTTTCTAATTCTATTTTTATTTTTTTTATTAATTCTAAACGTTTTTCTTCTGTAAATAAAGATAATTTTAATATTATCGCATTTTCTTTAACAAATATAGTATTACCTATTTTATTAAATAAAAGTTCTTTTTTTATTTTATTAATATTTTTTTTTTCATAAGGGATAATTTTAAATGTTATATTATCAATTAAATTTATATTTGCTAAATCATAAATATTATAATAAATATTATTTATTTTAATTTTTATATTTTTTAATAAATTTAAATTAGCTTTACCAAAATGTAAATTATATAAATACTCTTTATAATATACTACGGTCTTATTTATTTCTATATTATATTTGTTTATTAAATTATTCATATTTTATTATATTAATTATTTTTAAATATTATTTAATATCGGTATACCTAAAATTTTCATATTTAAAGATAAAAACTTTAATATAATTATACAAATAATTAATTTTATTTTTTTTACTTTTTTTAATTTAATTTTTATAATTTTATTATTATCATAAAAATTATTTATTACTTTTGTCAATTTATAAAAATAATTTATTAATATCGAAGGATCCATTTTATTCTTTGATTGTAATAAAATTTTATAATAATTAATAAATAATTTAATTAAATATTTTTCATTATCTAACAAAATATATCTAATATTTTTAATTTTATAAAAGGTACTCCTTTTATTAACTTTATTTTTTTTTAATATTGATAAAATTCTTGCATAAGTATATTGTATATATATTCCTGTATTACCTTTTATTTCTAATATTTTATTTAAATTAAAATCAATAATTTTATTAGGATTTATTTTTAAAAATTGATATTTAATAGCTCCTAAACTAATTAATTCAATCTTTTTGTTTTTAGGATTTATTTTTATAAACTTTTTAACATTTTTATTTATAATTTTAATTAAATCATCTATAAAAATTAATTTATTTTTATATTTTAAATTCCTAGATTTTATTTTTTTATTTAAAAAATTTACAGAATTATAAGATAAATGATATAATTTTTTATATATATTTAATTTAAAAGATTTTAATATTTTAAAAAAAATTTTAAAATGATTAATTTGTTCATTTCCAACTACATATATTAATTTTAATAAATTTCTTTTATATTTTTTTAGTCGATATAATAAAGTCCCTATTTCTTGAGTTAAATATAAACTAGTACCATTTTTTCTTAGTAAAATATTTTTTTTGTTGTTATATATAAAATAAATTGAATTATCATTATCATATTTAAATATTTTTTTTTTAACCCCTTTTAATATTTTGGTTTTACCTAATAAATAAGTATTACTTTCATATAAAATTTCATCAAAGGTTATATTTAATTTTTTATAAGTTTCTTCAAATCCTCTAAAAACTAATTCTTTTATAATATTCCAAATATTTATAATTGAATTATTTTTATTTTCCCATTTTATTAAAATTTTATTTGCAATTTTTAATAACTTAGATTTATTTATTAAAAAATTATAGTTTTTATTTTTATATTTCTTTGATAAATATTTAATTTCATTCTTTAATTTTTTTTCAAATTTAAAATATAAATAACCTATTAAATAATCCCCTTTTATTTTATTTTTATTCTTTTCTATAAATTTTTTATAATTTTTATATATAGCTATACACTTTGAGATATGTATCCCTCTATCATTTATTAATTGACTTTTTATAACTTTATATCCTAAGACTTTATAAATATTTGTTATAGTGTTACCTATTAATATATTTCTTAAATGACCAAGATGTAATGGCTTATTTAAATTAGGAGAAGAAAATTCAATTAATATAATTTTGTCTTTTTTTATTTTCTCTTTATTAAATAATTTATATATTTTATATTTTTTTTTTATAATATTATTAATTGTCCTAATATAAACATTATTATTAAAAAATAAATTTAAAAAATTATTAATAATTTTAAATTTTTCTATATATTTATACAATTTTTTTTTGATTATCCTACCTAAAATAAATGCATTTTTTTTTATTTTATTTGGTTTTATAAAGGGGAATAATTTTAATAAATTTATATTAATATCACCAAATTTATTATAATTTATATTAAATATTATATCAATTTTAATTTTTTTTTTATATCTGTTATATAATATTGTCTTTAATATATTAATTATTTTTATTTTTATATTATACATTTATATATTTTTTTTTTATTTATATAAATTAGTATATGTCTTATATATTAAATATATACGAAAAAAATCAATTAATATATTCTAACATTTCGTATAAAGGTAAACTTATTTTAAAGTTTAATAAAAATTATAATTTATTCCATTATAATATTTTAAAAAAAATAAAAAAATATGGTATCAAAATAACTATAATAAAATCTATAGCTTTAAATTTTGGCCCAGCATTATCATATACAAGACTACGTAATTTATTATCTAGTGTAAAAGGATTATGTTTTTCATTAAAAATTCCTTTAATTAAATTAAATGATTTTTTAATAATTTTATTAAAATATAAATATTTAAATATTAATAAAAATATAAACTTTATTGTCCATTATAAAAAAAAAATTTTTATATTTAACTATAATTTAATTTTAGATAAAATAACTCCTATTAAATTTTATCTATATATAAACGACGTTTTTACTTATATAAAATCTAATTCTAATAAATATCTATTTTTTATTAATAAAAAATTTAAAAAAAATTATAAACCTTTTAACAAATTTATTTTTTTTTATAAAAATAGTTATAAATTTATAAATAAAATATCTTTTTTATTTTATAAAAAAAAAATATTTGTAAAAAATATTAATACTTGTATTCCTATATATTTTTTTTAAATTAAATTATATGAATAATTTCTTATATACGTTTATTCCCAAAAATTTAAATTTTCATAAATTTTATAAAAAAAAAATGATATATTGTATTAAAAGAAAAAAATTTTATTTATGCACGTTAGAAGAATATTTAAGACAAAAAATTTTATTATATTTAATAATAAAAAAAGGATATAATTTATATAATATTTTTGTAGAAGAATATTTTATTTTTAATTATAAAAATTATAAAATTGATATATTAATAAAAAAAAATAATAAACCTTTTTTTTTAATAGAATGTAAGTCTCCTATTAATAAAATTAATTATTATAATATTCATCAAATTTTACATTATGGATCAATTTTAAATTGTAAATATTTTTTTTTAACAAATCAAACTAATAACTTTATTTTTTTAAAAAAAAATAATAAAATAAAATTTTTAAAAACAATACCTTATAATAAATAAATTCATATTCTATTTAAATAAACTATAAAATCTAATATTTTATTACTATATCCGATTATATTATTATACCAACAAATTATTTTTAAAAAATTATTATTTAAAATCATACTATAATTACTATCAAATATTGTAAGTGTTTTATCGTATAATAAATTTGTATAATAAAATTTTTTATTAGAATTATATTTTAATATCCCTGCAAATTCATTCAGTGTATAAAATTTAATTTTTTTTTTTAAATTTTCATAACTTATTTTTTTTTTAATTTTTATAGTGAAATCTAATAATGATATATCTATGTTAATAGGTATATTTATTGTAATATCTTTTATAATATTTTTCATTTCTGGTAATATTTTAAATATTTCTTCTAAATATTTTTTTTTATTTAAAACTAAAACCTTTTTATAATTATTTATTTTTTTTAATATTGTAATATACGCTTCTAATATTTTATATTCTCTATGTAATATTTTTAAAAAAGGAGTAATAGAAGTTGTAGTATTAGTTGCATAATAAAAAATTTTATCATTTTTATTTATTTTATTATGATTTACACCAAAAACATATAATGGATAATCTTTATCAAAATTATTTAAATAAATTACTTTTTTAGCGCCAAATTTTAAATGAATATCTGGGTTATTAGTTTTCATTATATCTATTATATAATCTGCTTTATATAATTTCCAATTAATATTATTATTAAAATTTATTATTTTAATTTTATATTTATTGTTAATAATTATTTTATTATTTTTTATATCTTTTAGGATAATGTATTTTGATAATTTATATATATTATCATATTGTAATTTTTCTATAAGATCATCAATTGTTTTATCTATTGTATTAATAACTTTTATATTAATATTATAATTACTTCGTTTTATAATATTATATATTATCATTTTTATAGTGTTATTAAATCCATTAATACCTAAATTTATCATTATTATTTTTATTTAATTTATAATTAATAATTTATATATTATATGTGTAATATTAAAAATATTATAAAATTACAAAAATCAAAAAAAGAAAGACAATTACAAAAAAAAATATTTATAGAAGGATATAGAGAAATAAAAATGGCAATTATAAATAATTATTATATAAATAAAATTTTTATATGTAAACCAATTTTTATTAAAAAAAATAAAAAATTATATAATTTTATTACTAAATATAAAAAAATTGAATTTATTAAAAAAAAAAATTATAATAAATTAGTTTATAGGAAAAATATAGAAGGGATTATAGGTATATTTAAAGCACCCCAAAAAAATTATGAAAAAGAATTTATTAATTTAATAAAAAAAAAAAAAAAAATATTATTTTTTATCTTAGATAATATAGAAAAACCAGGAAATATTGGTGCTATCATTAGGACAATTGAATCTACTAATATCGTTGATAGTATTATAATAGCCGGTAATAAAGATATTTATAATCCTAATATAATAAGAGCAAGTTTAGGTTGCGTTTTTATATTATCTATTATTAAATTACCTATACATATAATTTTAAAATATATAGTAAAATATAATATAAGTCTGTTTGGTACTACAATAAATAAAAATGAAAAATCTTTATATAAAATTAATTTTAATACGTATAATAAAATAGCTATTATATTTGGTAATGAACATTCTGGGATATCTAAAATCTGGTTTTCATATATTATCAGGCAAATAAATATACCTATGTATGGTAAAATAAATTCTTTAAACGTTAGTGTTGCTGTTTCAATAATAATATTTGAAATATTAAGGCAAATTAAATTTAAGAATTAAGTATTTTTTTTTTAATTTCACTATAAAATTTTTTATTTTTTTTTAAAATTTTAATAATATTTTCTTTTCCTTTACCGAGATTTTTATTATTATATAAATAATACCATGATCCTTTTTTTTTAAAAATATTCATTTTAATACATAAATTGAAAATATCTCTATATTTACATATACCTTTACCATATATTATTTCAAATTCAGCTATTTTAAATGGTGGATATAATTTATTTTTTACTACTTTTACTCGAACATTATTACCTATTATTTTTTGGCTTTTATTTTTTAAAAATCCAATTTTTCTAATTTCTAATCTAATAGATGAATAAAATTTTAAAGCATTACCCCCAGTAGTTACTTCAGGATTACCAAATATTACACCTATTTTTTCTCTAATTTGATTAATAAAAATTACTGTACTATTATTTTTACTTATAATACCAATTAATTTTCTTAAAGCTTGTGACATTAATTTTGCATGTAATCCTATTCTATTTTCTCCTATTTCTCCATCTAACTCACTTTTCGGGATTAATGCAGCTACAGAATCTATTACTATTAAATTTATAATTTTAGATTTTATTAAAGTATCTACTATTTCTAAAGCTTGTTCTCCATAATCTGGCTGTGTTATAATTAATTTGTTCAAATTTATTTTTAAATTCTTTGCATATTTTATATCAAAAGAATGTTCTGCATCAATATATACACAATTACCATTTTTTTTTTGCATTTGTGCTATAGCATGTAATGCTAAAGTAGTTTTACCCGAAGATTCTGGTCCATAAATTTCGATAATTCTACCTTTAGGATATCCTAATATACCTAAAGCTAAATCTAAACTTATAGAACCAGTTTTAAATACATCTATATTATATAAGGGTTGTTTAGTATTCATTATCATAATAGTACCTTTACCATGTTTTTTTTCTATTTTTTCTAATATATTTTTTATATTTTTATTTATATTCATTTTTTTTTAATATTTGTTTTATATTTTTTTTATTAAATTTTATAGTCACTTTACGCTTTTCTTTATTTATATAATTATAAGATATATATTCAAAAATTTTTTCACAAATATTTTTTAATCCTCTTGCTCCTAATCCTAATTTTATAGTTTCTTTTACTATGATATTTATAAATGATTCTTTTATTAAAATTTTTATATTATCCATCTTTAATAATTCTATGTATTGTTTTATTAAAGAATTTTTAGGTTTTATTAAAATCTTTTTATAATCATTTTTTTTTAAATTATTTAAATATGTTATTACAGGTAATCTACCTATTATTTCAGGTATTATGCCATATTCTTGTAAATCTTTAATAGTTAAATAATTTAATATATTTTTTATTTTTCTTATTTTTTTTTTATAAATATAATTAAATCCAATTTTATTTATTGGTTGAATTCTATTTTTAATTATATTATTTATTCCTTCGAATGTTCCTCCTACTATAAATAATATATTTTTAGTATTTATTGGTATTAAATTTTGTTCTGGATGTTTACGACCTAAAATAGGTGATATATAAACTATAGTATTTTCAAAGAATTTTAATAAAGACTGTTGAACTCCTTCCCCAGAAACATCTCTAGTAATAGATGGATTTCTACTTTTCCTTGATAATTTATCAAATTCATCAATATATACAATTCCTTTTTCTGCTAATTCTATATTATAATTTGATATTTCTAATAATCTAGTCAATATATTTTCTACATCTTCTCCTACATATCCTGCTTCTGTAAAAACTGTAGCATCTACAATTACAAATGGTAAATTTAATATTTTTGATATAGTTCTTGCAAATAATGTTTTACCTGTACCAGTTTTACCTATAATTAAAATATTAGATTTTTCTATATTAATTTTATCATTATTATAATAATTATTATAAATTAACCGTTTATAATGATTATATATTGCTACTGACAATGTTTTTTTAGTTCTCCTTTGTCCAATTATATATTTATCTAATATTTTTTTTATATGATGAGGACTATTTAATTTAAATTTTTTATAATTTTTTGTTTTAGATATATTATTAAATTTATTATTAATTTTATTTAAACAATATTTACATATTGTTTTTTTATTATATTGTATATTAAAGTTATTTTGTTTATTACAAAAATAACATAATTTATTATTATTCATTATAATTTTTTTTTGATAATATTTCATCAATAATACCATATTTTTTAGCATCTTTAGAAGTCATCCAATAATCTCTATCTGCATCTTTTTCAATTTTTTTCATTTTCTTTTTTGTATGAAAAGATAATATTTTATATAATTCATTTTTTAATAATTTCATTTCTTTAGCTTTTATTTCTATATCAGATTCTTGTCCACTAATATTATTTACTATAGGTTGATGGATCATAATTCTTGAATGTTTTAAACTATATCTCATACCGTTTTCACCAGCACATAATAATATAGCTGCCATAGATGCTGCAATACCTACACAAGTAGTTGATATTTTGGAATTTATTAATTGCATTGTATCATATATTCCTAACCCTGAATATATATCTCCACCATAAGAATTAATATAAATTTTTATATTTTTTGTTTCTATAGAATCTAAAAATAATAACTGCGATTGGATAATATTAGATACATCATTATTAATATCTGTACCTATAAATATTATTCTATTCATCATTAATTTTGTAAAAATATCAATATGAGAAAAATTTTCTTTATTTTTTTCTAAAATATATGGATATATTATATTACTATTTTTTATATAATTATATAATAATAATGTATTTATATTTTTATTTATTGTTTTTATATAATTAATTATTTTATAATTCATTTTAATATTTATAATATTTTATTTAAAAGATATGAAATATAATACAATAAAAAAAAAATTTATTTTTTTTTTTAAAAAAAATAAACATAAAGTTATAAAAAATTCATCTATTATAAATAAAGATAAAAGTAAATTATTGTTTGTTAATTCAGGTATTAATAAATTAAAAAATTTATTTATAAATAATACTTCTTATAAATTTAAAAAAATAACTAATATACAAAAATGTATTAGAATTTCTGGTAAAGATAATGATTTAAAATTAATTGGTAAAGACAATTATCATCATACTATGTTTGAAATGTTAGGTAATTGGTCTATAGGAGAGTATAATATTAAAAAAGCTATTAAATATGCTTGGATTTTAATTACAAAAGTATATAAAATTCCTAAAAATAAAATTATAATTACAGTTTTTAAAGGTAATAATAAATTAAATTTAAAAAAAGATATAATTACTTATAATTATTGGAAAAAATTTATTCCTAAAAAAAGAATTTTTTTTTTTGATTTTAAAAATAATTTTTGGAAAATTGAAAATTTTAATTTATGTGGTCCTTGTACAGAAATTTATATTTATATAAAGAATAAAAAAATAAAAAATATAAATAAAAATTTTATAATAAAAAATAAAAAATATTTTATAGAATTATGGAATATTGTAAATATTAAATATTTAATAAAAGAAAATAAAATTATAAAAAATAATAATAAATTTTCAAAGAATTATATAGATACTGGAATGGGATTGGAAAGATTATGTATGGTTTTACAGAATAAAACCTCTACATATGATACAGATATTTTTAAAGATATTATAAAATCTATAGAAAGAATTTTAAAAATAAAATACAATACTAAAAAAAAGAATAATAATAGTTTTTTAATTAAAATAATTGCCGACCATATTAGAACTATTTTTGTAATATTATATGATAAAATTTTACCTAGTAATAATAAATATGGATATGTATTAAGAAAATTAATAAGAAGATGTTTAATATATGTTTATAAATATCTTAATATTAAATCCCCTTTTTTATATAAATTAATTATTTCAGTTTATAAAACATTTTATAAAAAAATTAACCAAAAAAAATTAGAATATATTAAAGATAATTTAAAAACAGAGGAATTTTTTTATTTTAATAGTATAAAAAAAAATATAAAATTAATGATTTTGTTTTTTAGAAAAAACAATATTAAAATAATAAATAAAAAAATAATTTTATATATATATTCTACTTATGGTATTAATTATTTTATAATTAAAAAATATGCAATTTTAAATAAAATTAAAATTATATCTTTTAAATTAATTTATCCAGAAATAGAATTATAATATAATTAAATGGGCTGTACTTACTCTCCCAATTTAATAATTAGTACCATCAGCGTAGATAATTTTAACTTCTCTGTTCGGAATGGTAAGAGGTGATAATTATCTCTATAAACAACCCATTTAATTAATTTAATTTTTAATTAATTTAATAATAAATAATTTTATGAAGTAAATAAAAGTTAGTATTTACGGATAAATTAGTACTACTTAGCTTAAAATATTACTATTCTTACACTTATAGCCTATATTATGTTGTAATCTACAACTATCCTTAAAAGAAGTTTAATCTTGTGGTAAGTTTCGCACTTAATATGCTTTCAGTGCTTCTCTTTTACGAGCTTAGCTACTCAGCTATGCACCTGGTGATACAACTGATGCACCATAGGCTCGTCCAATTCGGTCCTCTCGTACTAGAATCGGGGCCACTTCAAACTTCTAACGCTCGCAATAGATAGAGACCGAACTGTCTCACGACGTTCTGAACCCAGCTCGCGTGCCACTTTAATGGGCGAACAGCCCAACCCTTGGGACCTTCTACAGCCCCAGGATGTGACGAGCCGACATCGAGGTGCCGAACCTCCCCGTCGATATGAGCTCTTGGGGGAGACTAGCCTGTTATCCCCGGAGTACCTTTTATCCTTTGAGCGATGGCCTTTCCATACAGAAACCACCGGATCACTATGCCCTACTTTCGTATCTGTTCGATTTGTCAATCTTACAGTTAAGCGCTTATATGCCATTATACTCTACACACGATTGCTATACGTGTTGAAAGCACCTTTGGAAGCCTCCGTTACTTTTTAGGAGGCGACCACCCCAGTCAAACTACCCACCACGCATTGTCCTAATATTTTTTTATATTAGTTAGAAATTTAATAAATAAAGAGTGGTATTTCACTGTTGACTCCATATTACCTTACGATAATATTTCAAAGTCTCCCACCTATTCTACACATTATTTATTAAATATCAATACGAAGCTATAGTAAAGGTTCACAGGGTCTTTTCGTCCCATTGCGAGTAATCGGTATCTTCACCGATATTACAATTTCACCGAGCTCACAGCAGAGACAGTATTCAGATCGTTACACCATTCGTGCAGGTCGGAACTTACCCGACAAGGAATTTCGCTACCTTAGGACCGTTATAGTTACGGCCGCCGTTTACTGGGGCTTATTTTGAAAGCTTCATATAACTTATTTTTAAAAAAAATAAATTATATTAACAATCTAATTTAACCTTCCAGCACCGGGCAGGTGTCAGACCCTATACATCATCTTACGATTTTAGCAGAGTCCTGTGTTTTTGATAAACAGTCGTCTGAATCTTTTTACTGAGACCAATTAAATTGGTAACTTTTATCCCGAAGTTACAAGTTTATTTTGCCTAGTTCCTTAGCTGTGAATCACTCGAGCACCTTAGGATTCTCTCCTCAACTACCTGTGTCGGTTTTAGTACGATTTGTAAATTATGTTAATTTAGAGAATTTTCTTGGAAGTTATTACCTATATTATCTATTATTCATAGTACTATCATATTTTGGCAAAAATACGCATTTTACTATATTTTTATACCTTTATATTTTAACGTAACAATCCAATATTACGCAATAGTTTCACGACTTCGTCCTCCCATCATTATAATAATTTACAAGTATCGGAATATTAACCGATTGTCCATCAATTACGCTTTTCAGCATCATCTTAGGTATCGACTAACCCTCAGTTGATTAACATTGCTGAGGAAACCTTAGTTTTTCGGTGTATAGGTTTTTCACCTATATTATCGTTACTTATACCTACATTTTCTTTTGTAAATTCTCCATAATATTTCACAATATTACTTCTATGAAATTACAATGCTCCCCTACCGCATATAATTAATAAATTAATTATATACTCATAGATTCGGTAATATACTTATGCCCGATTATTATCCGCGCTTAATATCTAGACTAGTGAGCTGTTACGCACTCTTTAAATGGTAGCTGCTTCCAAGCTTACATTCTAGCTGTTTATGATAATAAACATCGTTTAATACAACTTAGTATATATTTAGGGACCTTATCTGATGATCTGGGCTGTTTCCCTTTTGAATATGGATCTTAGCACCCATATTCTCACTGCTATGAAAAATATTATATAATTCGGAGTTTATTAAGATTCAGTAGGTTGTGACACCCCTTTATCAAATTAGTAGCTCTACCTATATAATATTATAACATAACGCTGCACCTCAATGCATTTCGAGGAGTACGAGCTATCTCCGAGTTTGATTAGCCTTTCACTCCAATCCACAAGTCATCCGAAGATTTTTCAACATCTACCGGTTCAGTCCTCCACTATGTTTTACCATAGCTTCAACTTGCTCATGGATAGATCACTCGGTTTCGCGTCTAATTCTACTGACTAACGCTCTTTTAAAACTCGCTTTCGCTATGGCTCCATAATAAAAATTATTTAACCTTGCCAGAAAAATTAACTCGTAGGTTCATTATGCAAAAGGCATGACGTCACTTTATATAAAACTTAATTAAATAATTAATTAATTTATAAAAGCTCCGACTGATTGTAAGCATATAATTTCAGGTTCTATTTCACATTCCTATATTAGAAATTCTTTTCACCTTTCCCTCACGGTACTAGTTCACTATCGGTATTTGAGTAGTATTTAGTCTTACCAGATGGTCCTGGTAAATTCAAACAAGATTTCTCGTGTCTCGTTTTACTTAGGAATCATAAAGAAAAATAAATTAAAATTTAATATACTGGACTATCACCATCTATAGTATATTTTTCCAAATATTTCTAATATAATAATTTATTTTTATAAATTTTTATAACCCTATAACCCTATAAAAGCAAATATACAATTATAGTTTAGACTTTTTCGCTTTCGCTCGCCACTACTAACGAAATCACATTTGTTTTCTTTTCCTTTAGGTACTAAGATGTTTCAGTTCCCTAAGTTTGCTTTATTTAATTATAATATAATTAAATAATGTTATATCTTCAATATAACAGGTTATCCCATTCGGAAATTTGCGATAAATTTAAATTTCGCAACGTATCGTTTTATTGCTACGTCCTTCATCGCCTCTCAAATCCTAGGCATCCATTATATGCTCTTACTTATACTTACACCTTTATTAACTTAACTTTATATTATTAAAATTATTACTAATTAAAAAAAAATAATTATATAATTTTAATAAATAAGAGAATCATAAAATTACTTATTATTAAATTTTTAAATATCTAAAATAAAATTATTAATATAATTAATATATAATTATATTTAATAATATATGGAGAATAACGGAATTGAACCGTTAACCTTCTGTATGCAAAACAGATGCTCTACCTATTAAGCTAATTCCCCCTATTTAGTTTATATAAATTATAAATTTTAATTATTATAAAAAAAATAGTCTTGCGTGGATTTGAACCACGTACCTCTACATTATCAGTGTAGTGCTCTTACCAAATGAGCTACAAGACTTTTTTTTTATAATAAAATATTATAAATGTCATTCCATTAAATTACATTAAAATAGATATGTATTTGTTTTTATACTCTAAAAACAGAGATTTTCCAGCCACATCTTCCGATACGGCTACCTTGTTACGACTTAGCCCTAGTTATTAATACTATTCTAATTAATATTAAATATTAATTTCAAATAATATTAATTTCCATGGCTTGACGGGCGGTGTGTACAAGACCCGAGTACGTATTCACCGCGCCATTGCTGATGCGCGATTACTAGCGATTCCAACTTCATAAAGTCGAGTTACAGACTTCAATCCGAACTAAGGTTAATTTTAAAGATTAGCTTATAGTTACCTATTTGCAACTTATTGTATTAACCATTGTAGCACGTGTGTAGCCCAAGATGTAAGAGCCATGATGATTTGACGTCATCCTCTCCTTCCTCTAAACTTACGTTAGCTGTCTCATTAGACATCTCAACATTACTTGTTAGTAACTAATGATAAGGGTTGCGCTCGTTAAAGGACTTAACCTAACACTTCACAGCACGAGCTGACGACAACCATGCAGCACCTTGTATTATGTCCGAAGACTAATTTATTTCTAAATTATTCATAATACATTTAAACCTTGGTAAGATTCCTCGCGTATTATCGAATTAAACCACATGCTCCACCGCTTGTGCGGGTCCCCGTCAATTCCTTTGAGTTTCAATCTTGCGATCGTACTCCCCAGGTGGATTACTTATCACTTTCGCTTAATAACTAAATTAATTTAAAATCTAATTATTAGTAATCATCGTTTACAGCGTGGACTACCAGGGTATCTAATCCTGTTTGCTCCCCACGCTTTCGTGCCTCAGTGTCAGTATTAAATTAGTAATCTGCCTACGCTTTCGGTGTTCTATGTGATATCTAAGCATTTTACCGCTACTCCACATATTCCAATTACTCCATTTATACTCTAGGATAATAGTATTAATTACACTTTTATAATTAAGTTATAAGATTTCATAATTAACTTAATATCCAACCTACGCACCCTTTAAACCCAATAATTCCGGATAACGCTTGTATCCTCCGTATTACCGCGGCTGCTGGCACGGAGTTAGCCGATACTTATTCGTATAATACATTCAATATATTTTTATTTAAAAAAATTTTTTATTCTTATACAAAAGTAGTTTACAACCCATAGGCTGTATTCCTACACGCGGCATAGCTGGTTCAGAGTTTCCTCCATTGACCAATATTCCTCACTGCTGCCTCCCGTAGGAGTTTGGTCCGTGTCTCAGTACCAATGTGGGGGTACACCCACTAAGGCCCCCTACTGATCAAAGCCTTGGTAGGCTATTATCCTACCAACTAGCTAATCAGACAAATGCTTATCTTTCGTCGATATTTTATTATCTTTTATTAATTATCCTATTAATAATTAATTTTATAAAGTATTAATCTAAAGTTATTTAGAGTATCCTTTAACAAAAGGTAAATTACATAAGTATTACTCACCCGTTCGCCGGTCGTTATATAAAATAAATATAAAATTTATTTTATATATTACCCCTCGACTTGCATGTGTTAAGCTTGCCGCTAGCGTTTATCCTGAGCCAGGATCAAACTCTTAAATAAAATAAAAATGCTTTTAATTTATATAATTATTTAATCCATTTTATATAACTCAAAGAATAACGTTATAATATTATTTATTACTTTTAAATAACTAAATAAATAAATAATATTTATAATTAATATATATATCAAAATAAAATTAATATATTAATAATTATAAAATATATTTACTATTAAATTATATATATAATATATTCATAATTAACAAATTAATAATATTAAATAGATGATAAATATTATAGATTTTAAAAATTTAAATATAAAAAAATTTTTTTTTAATAGTTTTCCTAATATTAATAAAATACCGAAATTAATGATTTATAATAGAAAAAAAGACTTAATTATTCATGATAAATTAAGTAATCTTTATAAATATTTTAATAAATCTGATATAATAATTGCTAATAATAGTAAAGCTTATCCTATAAAATATAATTGTTATAAAATTAAAAACAATGCTAAATCTTATATAAATATATTTTTAAAAAAAGAATTAAATCCAATTTATAATATTTGGGATATATTAGTAAATCCTGCTAGAAAAATAAGAACAGGTAATAAAATTTATTTTAAAGATAAAAATAAAAATATTATAGAAGCAATTATTTTAAATAATACTACATCAAAAGGTAGAATTTTAAAATTTAATTATAATAATAATTTTAAATTAAAAAAAAATATATTTCCAACTGGAAAATTTTTATTACCTCCATATATAAAAAAGAATAAAAATATTAATATAAATTATTATCAAAATACATATTCTAAAATAATAGGATCGTTATTATTTCCGACTATTGGAGTATATATTGATAAATATATTCTATTATTATTAAAATTAAATAAAATAAAAATTAAATATATTACATTACATTTAAATTTTAATAAGATTATAAAGTTAAATAATAAAAATATAAATAAATCATTTAATTTGAAATATGAAAAATTAATTATAAATGAAAAAATTATTTCTTATATAAAAAAAAAATATAAAAAAAATATAAAAATCTGTAGTTTTGGATCCAATACATTAAGATCTATAGAAACAATGATTTATAATAAAAGTTGCATTATTAAATATAATGGATATATAAATCAGATTTTACATTTTCCTTTTAAATATAAATTTTTTAATTCTTTTTTAACTTATTTTAATGATATCGATACTTTTAATTTTATATCTTTATTAAATTTTTGTGGAATTAATAAAACATATGAAATTTATAAAGAAGCTATCAAAAATAAATATATATTTAATACTTATGGAGATTTGTTATTAATTATATAAATTAATAAATAATTTTTATAAATATGAAAAAAAAATATAGATTAGTAGTTTTTAAAGATATAAATAATAAAAAATATTTTATTACTAATTCTACAGTTAAAACTAATAAAACTATTATTTTAAATAAAATAAAATATCCTTTATATGAATTAGAAATATCAAAATATTCACATCCATTTTTTATAGGATCTAAAAACAATAAAAAAATAACTGGTAGAATTGAACAGTATAATAAGAAATATAAAATTAATTTATAATTTATTAATATCTAAATTACTGTCTACATAACATTTAAAATCTTCATATAAATTATAATATGATTTTATATTTCCAACTAAAGCTATCATTGCTGCATTATCTATTAAATAATTTTTATTAGAATTAATAAATAAATTAATTTTTTTTTTTAGAAAAAATTTTTGAAATTTTTTTTTTAAAAAAAAATTTGATATAACCCCACCTGTTATTACAATATTTTTGATATTTGTTAATTTAATTAAATTTAATATTTTAATTTTAAAAATAATAAAAATTGTTTCTAATAAAGATCTACATATATCTTTTTTTATATTATTTTTTTTTTTTTTTATTATATTTTTTATATATGTAATTAATCCACTAAAACTAAAATTAAAATTTTTAACATTTGGTATAGGGAATTTAAAAATAAATTTACCTTTTTTAGCATATTTATCTATTAAATTAGGTCCTTGAGTATATTTAAATCCTAATAAAATAGATATTTTATCTATTAAAATACCTACACTTTCATCAAGTGTTTCTCCTATACTTTTTATTTTAAAAAAATCTTTTATAATTAAAAGTTTAGTATGTCCTCCACTAATACTTAAACATATATATGGGAATGTTGGTGTATTTTTTTTATTTAAAAATATAGAATATATATGCCCATGGACATGATTAATACCTATTAAAGGTAAATTTAATGATATAGCTAATGATTTTGCGAAATGCTCACCGATCATTAAAGAACCTATTAAACCAGGGCCCTTTGTATAAGCAATTATATTTATATCGATCATATTAATATAAGCTTTTTTTAGAGCTCTTTTGACTACTTGATATATTTTTACTAAATGTGTATCATATGCAAGACTAGGTTTTACACCTAAATATTTATTATGTATTTTCTGTTTATAAATTATATTAGATAAAACATTTTTCCCTTTTAATATTGCGCATGATGTATCATCAAATGAAGTTTCTATTCCTAATATTATTTTATTATTATTTAAGATTTTTTTTTTAATATCCATAGATTAATATTTATAAATATTAATAATAAAATAATGTTTAAAACCTTATTAAAAGAATTTAAATTTAGAAAGTTATTTAACAATTATACAAAAAATATTATTTTTTTTTTTAAAAAGAAAAAAAATACCTTTTATTTTGGTATTGATCCTACTTTTCATACATTACATTTAGGACATTTATTAGGATTATCTATTATAAATAAGTTATACTATTTAGGATATAAAAATGTAATAATAGTTTTAGGTGTAGGTACTACTTTAATTAATAGAAATTATAATATAAAAGTAATAAATAAAAATATTAAATATTTAAAAAAAATTTTAAAAAAATTAATTTATAATAAAAATATAAAAATAATAAATAATTATAAATGGTTAAAAAAAATAAATTTATTAAAATTTATTACTAATATTTTAAATAAATTTTCTATTTATCCGATTTTAAAAAATCAGTTAATTAAAACAAAAATTAAAAATAATATCCCTTTAAAATTAACAGATATAATATATCATTTATTACAAGGTTATGATTATTTCTATTTAAATAAAAAATTTAAATGTTTATTACAAATTGGAGGAGCTGATCAATGGTATAATATAATAACTGGAATTAAAATAATTAAATTAAATAATAAATATAACACTGTCCATGGATTTACTTATCCTTTATTATTAAATAATAAAGGGGAAAAATTTAGTAAAAGTAATAAAAAAGTTAATAATATCTGGATTAATCCTAAATTAACTTCTATTTATAATTTTAGTCAATATTTTATAAATTTATCAGATGAAATAGCAATAAAATATTTTAAATATTTTTCAAATTTAAATATTTTAAAAATAAAATTTATTATTAAAAATCATTTAAAAAATAAAAAAAGTAAATTAATCCAATATAATTTATTAAAATTTTTTATTATTTGGATTTATGGGAAAAAAATTTATAAAGAAATTATTAAAGTCCTTGATTGTTTATTTTATTCTAAAACTAAAATCAAGAATAATATATATTTAATAAAGAAATATATACCTAATATATATATTAAATTTACTTTTAATAAAAATAACAAAATTAATTTTTATGATATTATTAAATATAATAAAGTAATTTTTAAATCATATAGTGAATATAAGAGATATATTAATAATTCAGGTATATTATTAATAAATGGAACTCCTATTAAAAATAATATTATAGAAAAAAATAAAATAATAAATAATAAATATATATTTATTCAAAAAGGAAAAAAAAAATATTTTTTATTAATTATAAAACGTTAATCTAAAAATGAACAATTTTATTATAAAAAAAATTTATAAAGATTTATTAAATGGATTAGAAAAAAAAAAATTAAAATTTAGGTTTGCACCTGAACCAAATGGTGTATTACATTTAGGTCATGTTAAAGCAATTTATATTAATTTTAAATTAGCTAAAATTTTTAATAGTAAAATTTATTTAAGATTTGATGATACAAATCCAAGAAATGAAAATATTTTTTTTGTTCAAGAAATTATAAAAATTATAAAATGGTTAGGATTTAAATATCATAAAATTACATATACATCTGATTATTTTACTATTTTATATAAATTAGCTAAAAAATTAATTTTAAAAAAAAAAGCGTATATAAGTTTTATTAAAAATAATAATATTATAAAAAATGTTTATGATATAAATAAAAATTTATTTTACTTTAATAATATGAAAGAAGGTATGTTTAAAGAAAATTATTGTGTTTTAAGAGCTAATACTAAAAAAGATTTAAAAAATTATCATATTAAAAATCCTATAATGTATAGGATAATTTATAATAAACATTTTAAAACCGGAAATAAATGGTGTATATATCCTACGTATGATTGGGCTCATGGACAAACAGATTATATTGAAAAAATTACTCATTCATTATGTTCTATAGAATTTCAAAATCATAAATGTTTATATAATTGGTATATTAATAATATTTTTAATAAAAAAATTAATAGAATAAAACCTAAACAAATTGAATTTTCTAAATTAAATATTATTGATTCTATTACAAGTAAAAGACAATTAAATTTATTATTTAAAAAGAATATTATTAAAAAATATGATGATCTAAGACTATCAACATTAATTTCTTTAAAAAAAAAAGGATATAAATCCTCATATATAATAAACTTTATTAAAAATATTGGTTATACTAAAAATAATTTTAGGATAAGTATAAATGAATTTGAATCTTATATAAAAAATTTATATATCAGTAAATGTTTAAAATTAATGATATTATTAAAACCTATAAAAATAATAATAAAAAATTTTAAAAAAAATGTTATTAAATGGGTTGTTATTAACAACTATATAAAAATTCCTTTTACAAAAATTATATATATTGATCGTTCAGATTTTAAATTAAAACATAACAATAAGTTTTATCGATTATCATTAAAAAATTATGTACGATTAAAATTTGCTTCTTATATAATAAAAGTTTACAAAATAAAAAAAAAAAATAATAAAATAAATAAAATTTTTTGTAAAATATATAAAAATATTAAAAAAAAAAAAATTAGAAGTACAATACAATGGATTTCATCTTTTAGTATTAATAAAATTAAAATAATAAATTATAAATATATTTTTATAAAAAAAAATATTATTTATAATATAAATAGTTTAAAAAAAAAAAAAGCGTATATCGATAAATATATATTAAATAATTTAAACTTAAATAAAATCTATCAATTTTTAAGAATAGGATTTTACACTTATAAAGGTGATAATACTTTTATTAAACTATTTATTTTTAAAAGGAAATATAATTAATATTTTACTATATTTATTATTTTAACTGGACATATTTTTTTTGCTTTTATTAAATTATTAAAAAAAACATTATCAATACCTTTTAATATGTAATTTTCTTTTTTTTTTATTGATTTTAATAAAACAGATTTACCATCTATTTTTGACATACTAAAAAATAAAGGACATACTAAAACACAGCTATTACAACCAATACATTTTTTTCTTTTATAAATTATTGTTAACATTTTCTATAATTTTATATATTTTATTATTTTTATAGACTTTATAAGGTATTTTAATACTACATAATTCTCCTTGTTTTATTTTGGAAACATTTTCCTTTTTATTATTTCTTAAATATTTGATTTTAAATATTTTTACTCCTATTTTATTACCTATTATATAAATATTATCTCCAATTTTTAAATTATAAGATTGTATTAAAATTATCATAACTTTTTTTTTATTAAAATATTTTTTTATATATCCTATATATATCTTTTTTTTAATTGAAGATGAACCGTCTGTATTATTCCACTCACCAATTTTTTGTCCTAAATAATATCCAGACCAAAATCCCCTATTATAAACGGTTTTTAATTTATAAATCCATTTATTAATTTTATTTAATGAATAAGTATTATTATATATTGAATCTATAGCTTCTCTATAACATTTTGTAGTAATATAAACATATTCAGGAGATTTACCTCTCCCTTCTATTTTTAAAACTTTAACTCCTGTTTTTATTATTTTATCTAAAAAATTTATTGTACATAAATCTTTAGATGACATTATATATTCATTATTTATTTCAAAATTAATGTTTGATTTGTAATCTTTTACTAAATATTTTCTTCTACAATTTTGTTTACATGCTCCTCTATTAGCAGAAGAATTATATGTATGTAAACTTAAATAACATTTCCCTGATATAGCCATACATAAAGATCCATGACAAAATATTTCTATTTTTATTTGTTTTTTTGAAAATCCCAAAATATTATCTTTTTTTATTTGATCACAGATACTTTTAATTTGATTTAAATTTAATTCCCTACTTAAAACAATTACATCTGAAAATTTAGCATAAAATTTTAAAGATTCTATATTAGTTATATTTAATTGTGTAGATATATGTATAGGTAAATTTAATTTATTTGAATAATTTATAATAAAATTATCCATAGCTATTATACCATCTATATTATAATTTTTACAAATTTTTAAAATTCTTTTTATAATTAAAATATCATGATCATAAATTATTGTATTTAATGCTAAATATTTTTTTATTTTATATTTACTACAAATTTTTGATATTTTTTCTATATCTTTTATTAAAAAATTATTATTTAATGCTCTCATATTAAATTGTTCAACACCAAAATATATAGAATCAGCACCAGCATTAATAGCTGCATATAATGATTCATAATTACCAATTGGAGATAATAATTCTATCTTGTTCATCTCAATTTATTTTATTATATTTTATTATAATAATAAAAATTAATATTATTAATTTTAATTAAATAATATTTATATTTTTTAATCCTCAATAGCTCATTTGGTAGAGCATCTGACTGTTAATCAGAAGGTAGCTGGTTCGAATCCAGCTTGAGGAGTTAAATTTAATTATAATAATAATGGAAAAAAAAATTTATATTACAAACAAAATGCAGATTAAAAAAAAAACCCTTTATTATATTATTTAAGATTTAATTATAATAAAAAAATAAAATTAAATCCTTTATTAAATAAAAAGTTAAAAATATCTTTAAATTTTACAAATTGTATAAAATGTCAAAATTATTTTACTATTTTTAAAGATGGATATTGTAAAAATTGTTTCTATAATAATTTTTATATAGGTATTTTTCATCCTATAAAATGTACATCTCATTTAAATATTGAATATAAAAATTTAAAACATGAAAAAAAAATTGAATTGCAAGATCATATAATTTATCTTTCTTTAACAGGTAATATAAAAGTTGGTATAACTATAAAGAAAAGATATTATAAAAGATTAATGGATCAAGGGGCAATAAAATCTATTATACTAGCAATTACTCCTAATAGATATTTAGCAGGTAAAATAGAAAAAATTTGTAAAAAAAAAATATCAGATAGAACAAATTATATTAATATGTTAACTAATAGTTTTATTATAAAAAATATTAATCTTATAAATATTAAATATAAAATATTTTATTTTATTTTAACTTTTTATTATAAATATAATATATATTTATATAAAAATAATAAAATTACTAATTTTATTTATCCAGTTATAAAATATCCAAAAAAAAACAATATAAAAATTATAAATTTTAAAAATAAATATAATAAAATATTAAAAGAAAAATTATTAGGAATAAAAGGTCAATATTTAATTTTTACAAACAATAAAGTTTTTAATATAAATAATCATTTAGGATATTCTATTAATATTACTATTTTTTAATAATTTGTAATTAAAAATTTAGTAATTATAATTATATATATAATATATATTAAATATTATAAGATTTTAATTGCGGAGTAGAGCAGTCTGGTAGCTCGTCGGGCTCATAACCCGAAGGTCACAGGTTCAAATCCTGTCTCCGCTATTTTTAATTTTATATAAGGTAATGGTCTTTGATATTATTTCTTTAATCCCTAAATTTTGGTATTCTATTATTAAATATAATCCTATTATTAATAGAGCATTAAAAAAAAATATTATAAAAATAAATATTATAAATTTAAAAAAATTTGGAATTAAAAAAGGGAAAAAAATATATATAGATGATTATCAATATGGTGGGGGATATGGTATGGTACTAAAAATAGAACCTATATATAAATGTATTAAATATTTAAAAAAAAAATATAAATATGATCATATTATTTATTTAACTCCTGATGCCAAATTATATAAACAAAAAAATACTTATAAATTTTTATGTAAAAAAAGAATTTTATTTATATGTGGTCATTTTAAAGGTATAGATCAAAGAATAAGGGATTATATCGTAACAAATGAATATTCTATAGGAAAATATATTTTATCTAATGGAGAGATATCTACTTTAGTATTTTTAGATTCAATAATTAGATTAATTCCAGGTGTTATAGGTAATATAAAATCTACAATAACAGATTCATTTAATAATAATATTTATTATTATGAACATCCTTTATATACTAGACCATATAATTTTAAAAATATGATTGTCCCAAAAATTTTATTGTCTGGGAATCATAATATGATTAAAAGGTGGAGATTAAAAAAAATATTAATTAAAAAAAAAAAACTATTAAAAAAAAAAGGCACCAAGTAGATTCGAACTACTGTATAAGGTTTTGCAGACCTTAGCCTAACCACTCGGCCATGGTGCCATAAGTTATGCTAATCATTTATTAATAAATATATAAATAAATTTATGAAAAAAAAAATAAGAGTTAGATTTGCCCCAAGTCCGACTGGTGCATTACATATAGGAGGGTTAAGAACCGCTTTTTTTAATTATTTATTTGCCATACAAAATCAAGGAGACTTTATTTTACGTATCGAAGATACTGATATTAGAAAGAATACTAAATATTCAATAGAATATATATTAAAAGCATTAAAATGGTGTAAAATTAAGGTTAATGAAGGATATAATCATCGTGGGGAGTTTGGACCATATATACAATCTAAAAGAATTAAAATATATAAAAAATATTTAAAAATTCTAAAAAAAAAAAAATTAATTTATTATTCTTTTGAATCTAAAGATGAATTAAAAAAATATAAAATTAATAATAAAAATTTTATATATAATTCTTTAACAAGATATAAATTAAAAAATAGTTTATCAAAAAATAATAATAAAAAAACAATTAATTATTATCTAAAAAATAAAAAATATGTAATAAGAATAAAAACTCCTAAAAATAAAGATATTATTATAAAAGATAAAATTTATGGTAATATTAAAATAAATACTAATAACATAGATGATAAAATATTATTTAGATCAAATGATACTCCTACTTATCATTTCGCTAGTGTAATAGATGATTATCTTATGAATATTACACATATAATTCGGGGAAAAGAATGGATTTATTCTTCACCTATACATATTTTAATATATAATAATTTTAAATGGAAATTACCAAAATTTATTCATTTACCATTATTATTAAATAATAAAGGAGGTAAAATTAGTAAAAGTAAAATGGTTAAAAATAAAATACCCATACATCCTATTAATTATAATAAATTAAATATAAACAATAGTTATAAGTCTAATGGATTTTTACCTAATGCTTTTATTAATATCCTAGCTTTATTAGGATGGACACCTAAAAATAACAAAGAAATTTATAGTTTTAAAGAAATTATTAAACTTTTTAACTTTAAAAATATTAATAAATCTGATGTTCATTTAAATTATAATAAATTTCGTTGGATAAATAAAAAATATTTAAATAAAATTTCAAATAAATATTATTATAAATATTTGAAAAAAAAAATAAAAAGTAATATTTTTAATTTATATACAAAAAAAAAAATTAATAAAATAATAAATTTAACAAAAAATAGAATATCATTAATTAATGAAATTTGGGATGTATCTTCTTATTTTTTTTTAAATCCAAAGACATATTTTATTCCTACTAATATAATTAGTTATATTAAAGATAATAAAAAAAAAATTATCTTATTATTAAATAAATTTATCATTATTTTAAAAAAAAATAAAAAAAAAACAGATATTAACTATAATGATATAATCAAAAAATTATCTATTTTTAACTTAAAATTATTAAGAATCTCTATAGTAGGTAAACTAATAGGAATAGATATGTACAATATATTATCATTAATAAAAACTAAAATTATAATAAAAAGAATAATTAATTTTAAAAATTTTATTATTTCCCAATACAAAATTTAGTAAAAATATTGTTTAATATATAATTATTATCCAAATTTTTTCCTAATATATTATATAAATATTCTATAGATTTTCTTAAATCTATAGTAAGGTATTCTAAAGGTATATTTTTCCTATAATCTTTTTTTACCTTTTTAATATATACTAAAGTTTTTTTTAATTTTTTATAATGTCTTTGATTATTTATAAAATTATTATTTAAATTTATTTTATTCGGAATCTTCTTTTTTAAATAATCTATTATATATTTTATCCCATATTCATATTTCGCTGATATAAAAATTATATTGTATTTTTTATTATATATTTTTATATACTTCTTATCTATTTTATTTTTAAATTTATTATTTAAATAAATATCTATTTTATTTGCAATTAATAATATATTTTTTTTATTTAAAATTTTTTTATTTTTTATTAAATATTTTATTGTTTTTTTTAAATTTTTAATATTAAATACAAAGAATATAATATTTGAATGTTCTATACTTTTAAATGTTTTTTTTATACCTATTTTTTCAATTTTATTATTTGTATTTCTAATACCAGCTGTATCATATAAATTAAAATTAAAATTATTAATTAAAATTTTTCCTTCTACTATATCTCTTGTAGTCCCTGGTATATTTGAAATAATTGATTTATTTTCATTTATTAACTTATTCATTAAAGTAGATTTACCCGAATTTACAGGTCCTATGATAGATATATTTAATCCATAATTAATAATATTATTAATTTTAAAAGAGTTTATCATTTTTTTTATTTTTTTTTCTATCTCTAATATAGAGTTATAAATTTTTTTATTATTTATATTAATATTTTCTTCTATAAAATCTAATTCTATTTCTATATAGGATAAAATATTTAATATATTATTAATTATTTTAGAGATCTTCTTATATAACTTATTTTTAATTAAACTATTAATTGCTATATTATGTTCTCTTTTATTTCTTGAATTAATTATGTCAAAGACTGATTCAGCTTGTAATAAACTAATTTTTTTATTTAAATATGCTCTATAAGTAAATTCTCCATTAATAGCTAAGCGTGCTCCATTTTTTATTATTATTTTTAAAATTTTATTTTGAATATATAGAGATCCATGGCAATAAATTTCAATTAAATCTTCACCAGTATAAGACTTAGGATTTTTAAAATATAGTAATATCACTTTATCAATTATATTCTTTTTATTTTTTATAAATCCAAAATTAATTTTTTTTTTAATTACTTTTTTATTTTTATTATTAATAAAAATTCTTTTTATTATTTTTAAGGTAAGACTACCAGTTATTCTTATTATAGATATAGCTCCTATACCCATAGGACTAGATATTGCTGTTATAGTACTCCTATTATCACTATTATTATAAATTATATTATAATTATTATTCATTTAATTTAATTTAATGCGGATGAAGGGATTTGAACCCTTAATTCTATTTTATAGAACTAGATCCTAAGTCTAGCGTGTCTACCAATTTCACCACATCCGCGTATATACATTTATTTTTATTATTATAAAATTTATATTTTAATATATTTCTATTATTATAAGTTATTATTGATATCCATGTATTAAATTTAAAATACCATTTTAACCTATATGAATAAAATCCATATTTTAAATATGCTCCTATAAAATTATGTACATATAAAAGTAGTTTTTTCCTTTTATTTCTTTTTATACTATAATATTTATATATAAACCCTTCAATATTATTTATATTAATAAATTGTTTTTTTTTATAATTATTATAATCCTTTTTATAATAATAATAATTATTAATTTTTTTTTCTCTAGTAATTTCTATTAAATTAAATTTACTAGGTGGTAATATTTTATGATTTATATTATCAATTTCCATTCTTTTTTTTATCTCTTTATATATTTTTTTTTTATATTTTTTACCCTTTATATCTATTAAATCAATTATAATAATCCCACCCATATTTCTTAATCTTATTTGTCGTACTATTTCTTTTATTGCTAACATATTAACTTTAAATGAATTAAAATTATTAATCATATTACTATTTATATCTATTACATTTAAAGCTTCTGTTTTTTCTATTATTAAATTAGATCCATCTAACAAATAAATATTTTTATTAAATAATATTTTTTTTTGTTTAGATATACCATATTTATCTAAAATAGATATATTATTATTATTATTATAATAATAAATTTTAGTATTTTTATTATTATTAAAAAATATATATAAATATAATTTTAATTTTTTACATATTTTATTATTATTACAAATAATTTTATTATAACTTAATTTTTTATTTTTAAATAAATTATAAAATATATTTTCATTTGTATAAATTTTTTTTATTTTTTTTTTTTTTATTTTAAAAAATATTTTATACCAAATTTTTAATAAAATATAAAATTCAAATTTTATATTTTTAATTTTTTTATTTATTGCTAATGTCCTAATTAAATATCCTATATTATTAGGAATATTTATTTTATTAACTTTTTTTATTCTCTCATTAATTTTCTTTGAAATATAAATATTATAATTAAATGGGATTAATATAACATATCTACCAATTAATGTTATTTTACAAGTTAATTTTGGTCCTTTATTATATAAAGTATTTTTTATAACTTGGACTATAATATATTGTCCTATTTTAAAAACTTTTTTTACATTTTTGCTATTATTTTTATTATAAATTATTTTTTTTTTTTTAAATGATAAAAAATATTCTCCAATATCATCATAATTTAAAAAGCCATATTTATAATATCCTATATCTAAAAAAATGGCATTCATCCCTTTATATATATACAATATACGACCTATAAATATATCACCGATATTTATAAATTGTTTAGAATTATAATATTCAACTAAAATATTATTTTCTAATATATAAAAATTTAATTTTTTATTTACATCATTTATAATTATTTTTTTTATCATTAATTATTATTGTATTATTTTTTTTTTTTATGTCTATTTTTTCTTCTTCTTTTTTTCCTTTTATGAGTAGCTATTTTTTTTCGTTTTCTTTTTCTTCCATTTGGCATAGTTTTTTTTTTTAATTAATTAATATATTTTTTTTTATTTTTAAAATAAAAGATTTTGAAAATTTTAAATATGGTCTATTATGAGCAGGTACATTTATAAAGATACCTTTTGTAATATTTCTAGCGACTTTCATTGCTCTCTTTTTTATAGAAAAAGTACAAAATTTTCTCCAAGTTATTTTATTACCTTTTAATAAATTTCTTTTTATTATTTTTTCCATAAATTCTAATACTATTTTTACATTAATTTTAGATATACCTGTATTTATACTTATATCATCTATAATATCATTTTTAGTCATATATTTAATTTACTATATAAGATTGAATTATATCATTTTGTTTTAAATTATTAAAATTTTTAATAATTATACCAAAATCATATCCTTTTTTTATTTTATTTACATTTTTATTAAATCTTTTTATAGATAAAATCTCTCCATCATAAATAATTTTTTCATTTCTTAAAATAATTATTTTATTATAGAGATTTATTATCCCTGATAATACTATACATCCAAATATTTTATTAGGAAATACTTTTATAACTTTTGCACTACCTAAAATTTTTTTTGGATTATCTTTTTTTTTTATTATTTTTTTTTTAAAAAAAATAATAATATCATATATTAAATTAAATATATATATATTATTATATATATTTTTATTAATAGACTTCTTTTTATTTATAATAATTTTTACATTAAATCCTATTATAATAGAATTTGATATATTAGCTAATGAAATATCTGATTCAGTAATATTACCAACAGATTTATTTATTATATTAATAAATAATTCTTTGCTTGATAAATTATGTAATTCATCTGAAATTACATCTATCGATCCATTAACATCACCTTTAATAATAACATTAAAAACATTTTTTTTTTCTTCATGTCTTTTTTTTAATAGATTTTTAATTTTTATATTATATTCTCTTATTAATATTTTTTTTTTCGTAGAAATTTCTTTTATTTTTTCTTTATTTAATATTTCAAATTTTTCACCTATATTTGGAGCACCATTAAATCCTACAACATACACTGGATAATAAGGATAAATTTTATTAAATTTTTTATTATTATCATTATATATTTTTTTTATTTTACCATAGTATATCCCAGAAATAATATAATCTCCAATTTTTAATATACCTTTTTTTACTAATAATTTTACAATATATCCTTCTCTTTTATCTAAAGTTGCTTCTATAATAGTTCCACTACTTAAAGTATTAATACTAGTTTTTAATTTTAATTTTTTTGATATTATAAAAATTTTATCTAATAATTCATTTATACCATATCCAGTTTTTACTGATACTTCTTGTGATAAATATACCCCCCCCCAATCTTCTACTAAAATATTTAAATTTGATAATTGTTCTTTGATTTTATTAACATTTGAATCTTTTTTATCTATTTTACTAAAAACAAAAATAATAGGAATATTTTCTGATTTAACATTATTAATAGATTCTAAAGTTTGTTCCATTATACCACTTTCTGATGAAATTATTATTATAGCTATATCAGTTAATTTTAATCCCCAATATCTCATAGATACAAAAGAATAATGTCCAGGTGTATCTATTAAAAGCATTCTTTTATCTTTTTTTATTTCAACATTATATATACTCATACGTTGAGTAATATTCCCATATTCTTTAGAAGTAGTATTAGTTTTTCTAATATAATCTATTAATGATGTTTTACCATGATCTACATGTCCAAAAATAGTTACGATAGGAGGTCTATCAATATTTATTATACTTTCTTTTTTATATTCTTTTTTTTTTGTATCATCAGATTTAATAAAATTTACTTTATATCCTAAATCATCACAAATTAATAAAGTTAATTCTTTATTTAATTTAGAATTGATTGTAACTTTAATACCATATGATAATATTTTCTTTATTATATTATTGACTTTAATATTTAATAATAATGATAAATCATATACGCTTATATATTCATAAATATTTATATTTTTTTTTAAACACATTTTACTATAAATTTATATTTATTTAATAATAATTTACATAACTTTATATTATTTCCATATTTACCAATAAATTTATAAATATCATTTTTATTATAAATTAAATAAATCTTATTTTCAATTACTTTTATTTTTAAAAAATTTATTTTATTAAATAAACGCTTTAAATATTTATAAATATTATTTGAATATTTTATTATATTAATTTTTTCATTATTTAATTCTTTTAAAATATTTTTTAATCTTAATCCTTTTATACCTATACATGATCCTAATACATTAATTTTTTTATTTTTTGAATACACGATTATTTTAACTAATCCTCCAGGACCTGGGATTCTTACTATTTTTTTTATTTTTATTAACCCATTATTTATTTCAGGAATTTCTAATTTTAATATTTTTTTTATAAATAATTTACTATTTCTAGATAAAATTATTTTTAAATTTTTATTATTATAAATTACATCAATAATTAAAAATTTATAATTATAATTAATTTTATAATATTTATTTTGATTTTTATCCTTTAATTTATAATAAAAAATATTTTTATAAATATCGATTAAAATTAATAAGTTATCTATTATATTTTTTATAATTAAATTTATAATAGTTCCTATTTTTTTTTTATAATAATTATATTTTATTATAATTAAATAATTCAAAATTTCTTTTTTAATTAAATATAAAATCTTTCTATTAATTTTATTTTTATTAAAAATAAATTTTCCTTTTTTTAAAATTATATTAAAATTATTAATTTTATTATTTTTTAAAATTAATAAAATTTTTTTTTTTAAATTTAAAATATTTTTATTTTTATTAATTTTTTTATAATAAAAATTATTATTAATTAAATTATTGTAATACATAAAAAAAAAATATCTATGGAATATATAAGTAAAAAATATTATAAAAATCTAAAAAAAAAACTTTTTTTTTTAATTAAAAACAAAAAAAAAAAAAAAATTAAACAAATCCAAAAAGCATTAGAAAAAGGTGATTTATCAGAAAATTATGAATATTTTACTGCTAAAGAATCATATGAATTATTAATAAACAAAATAAATAAAATAAAAAATATACTTTTAAATTCTAAAATTATAAATAAAAATAAAAATGAAAATAAAATTATAAAACTATTTTCAATAGTTACTATTAAAAACTTAAAAAATAATAAAATAAATAAATATACAATAGTTTCAGAATATGAATCTAATATTTTTAAAAATAAAATATCAATACATACGCCTATATCTAGGACTTTATTAGGGAAGAGAAAGGGTGATATTATATCTATATTAAATAAAAAGATAAAATATAAAATTATAAATATTGAATAAAACCTATTTAATAGGTTTTATTTTTTTTTTTAAAATAAATTTATAAAAATTAAAGTAAATATATAAGCCGGATTCTGTAATATAATTTAAATTTATTATATCCTTTATCATTTATCTAGTATATATGTTACCATATATATCTTTATCTGTCAACCAACCATTTTAAATCGAGGTAATTAATAATGGTACAAGACGACATTTCACTATACAGAGTTTACAAGATTTCACTATAAAATATAATAATTATTATATTATACATACTTTCTGTTGCACTTTTCCTCACCTTACGATGGACGGATGTTATCCGTTGTATTTCTCTTTAGTGTCCGGACTTTCCTCATTTGTATTATTAAATTAAACAAATGCGATAAAGATATTTACTTTATAATTAACTTACTTATTTTATATTAGACTCATAAAATTTATCAATTTTATTTTTTTTTTTTTTATTTTTAATAACATTCCTAGCTAATATATTACATTTTTCATTATAATAATTATTATTATGTCCCTTTATCCAAATAAAATTAATCCTATTTATTTTTAAATTAAACAATTTTAACCATAAATCATAATTTTTGTTTTTTTTATAATTATAATTAATAGTATTAATTATATATTTAGAATCAGAATATATATTAGAAGAATAATAAAATAATTTATTAATTATTTTTATAGCATATATTATAGCATATAATTCCATTCTATTATTAGTAGTATGTCTAAACTTATATGTAAATTCTTTGTATAAATTATATGATTTTATAATAATACCAATTCCCCCTGGACCGGGATTACCATAAGAGGATCCATCTGTATATACATTAATTATAAAATAAAAATTTTCTTTTTTAATAATATGGTAATAAAATCCTAGGTATTTCAATTTTATTATTATTTTGATAAAATTCTACTATAGTAGCGATCATTCTAGGTATAGATAAACTACTTCCATTTAATGTATGACAATAATTAATTTTATTATTTTTTTTATATCTAATATTTAAATTATAAGATTGATAGTCTAAGCAATTAGATAAAGAACTTACTTCTAACCATCTTTTTTGTCCTATTGAATATACTTCAAAATCATAAGTTATAGAAGAAGTTAATGTAATATCATGAGGTGGTAATAATAAAATTCTAAATATTAACTTTAATGATTGTAAAAGATTTTTTATATGTTTTAACATATTATATAATCGTCTATTTGAATTTTCATTATCACAGATTTCTATTATTTCCACTTTACCAAATTGATGTATTCTATTTAATCCTTTAACTTTTTTACCATAAGATCCCGCCTCTCTTCTAAAACAAGTTGTATAAGACTGGGCTTTTATTGGTAAAACATTATAATTAAAATTTTTATTTTTATAAATATTAATTAAAGGTACTTCCCCTGTCGGTATTAAATATAAATTATCTTTGGTTATATTATAAATTTGTTCTTTTTTTTGTGGATATTGTCCAGTACCATATAAACTATATTTATTTACTAAATATGGTAATTTATATTCTTTATATCCTTTTTGATTATTATAATATAAAAAGTATTTAACTAAAGCATTATATAATCTTAATCCCTTCCCAGTATAAATAACAAAACCTGTACCTGATATACTACTTGCTAAAGATGTATCAAAAATTTCATTATATTTTGCTAATTCAATATGTGTTAAATAATTTTTATTATTTTTTTTATTTATATCTCCATATTTATATATTATTTTTTTTTTTTTAATTTTTTTTTTTAAATATATTTTATTTAAAATATTTGGTATTAATAAAATTTTATTTCTTATTTTTTTATTTATATTATTAAAAATTTTTTTTTTTTCTTTTTTTTTTTTTTTTATTCTTAATATATTTTTATAAAATAAATTATTATTTTCTAACTTTTTACTGAATTTTTTTGAATATTTATTTATTATCCTAGAATAATAATCTATTTTAGTTTTAATTAAAATTTTTTTTTTATTTAAATATAAAATATAATTTATAATATTTTTAAATCTAAAATTTCTTAGGTTTAAACATTTTAAAATTTTTTCTTTATTATTTTTTATAAAAGATGTACTTAGCATTATAATTCTTTTTAAAAATTAATTCTATTGGTACCCCATAAAAATAAAATATATGTTTTCTAATTAATGACTCAATATATTTTATATAATTTAAATTTATATTTTTTACTAAATTCGTAATAAAAATAAAATAAGGAAATTTTTTATTTTTAGATTGATAACAAAATTTTATTTTAAAAATTCTATTTTTTATTTTAAAATTTTTATTATTTATTTTTAATAATAATTTATTATTTAAAAAACTAGTAGAAAATTTTTTATTTCTATTAAAATATATTAAATTTATTAATTTATTAATTTTTTTTTTTTGGGTTTTATTAAAAGTATATTTTAAAGATAAGAAAAAAACTGGGATATATTTATTTATATAAATTAAATACTTATTTTTAAATAAATTAATTTTTTTTTTATTTAATAAATCACATTTATTAAAAATTATTATTATAGCTTTTTTATATTTTATTATTAAATCTTTTATATATAAAGTATTTTTATTAAATTTTTCTAATATATCTATTATTAATAAACAAATATCAGACTCTTTTATAATTCTTTTTGTATTTAATAAATAAATTTTCTTTTCCTTTTTATATTTAAAATTTTTTTTTATCCCAGGAGTATCTATGAATGTATATATATAATTTTTATAAATATATTTAAAATATAAAGTATCAATAGTTGTCCCAGCTTTATCACTTACTATACTTTTATTTTTTTCTAAAAAAAAAGAATTAATAAAAGTAGATTTACCACTATTAGGTAATCCGATAATTGAAATATTAATATGACGCTTTATATTTTTTTGTTTTTGTTTTTTTTTTCTTTTTTCTTTTTTAAAAAAAAAATTTATATCCTTTAATAATTTATTAACCCCTATATTATGAGTAGAAGAAATATAATATATTTTTTTAATATCTATATTAAAATTTAAGATCTTATAAATATTATTATATTTTGTTTTTATATCTATTTTATTTATTAAGTAAAAAAAATTTTTATTATATTTTTTAATTATTAAAAATAATTCTTTATCTAAATAATTAATACCATCAATTATATCAACGCAAAATAAAATTAAATTTGATTCTTTTATAGATAAAATAATTTGATTCGTTAATATTTTATTAATATTATTTTTATTAAGATTTTTTCCAATATATCCTGCTGTATCTATTAAATCATAATATTTATCTTTTATTTTTAAAATACCATGATTTCTATTTCTTGTAGTATTATAGTCTTTATTTATTAAAGATTGCTTTTTCCTTATTAAAAAATTAAATAATGTAGATTTACCTACATTAGACTTACCAATTAAAGTAATAATTTTATTCATTGTTTTTAATAAAAACAAAATATAAATAACTTATTTAAAGATATAATACTAGTAATAATTACGCAATATTATTAATTTAATATTGCGTATTTATTATTTTTAAATTTTTTTTATTATATTATTTCTTATCATCTTCGTCTTTTTTAATTTTTTCTTCATAATTATTATTAATATCTTTTTTATTTACTATTTTATTAATAATAGCTTCTTTACCTTTTTTATCATAAATAAATTTTATCATTTCTGATAGAATTTTTTTAAAATCTTTAAAATCTTCTTTATATAAAAATATTTTATGTTTTTTAAATATTGATCTACCATCATTTAAAAATAATTTTTTTGACTCTGTAATACTTAAAAAATAATCTCCTGCATTTGTTTCATTAGTATCAAAAAAATATCTTCTACTTCTTGCTATTAAAGTTTTAGAAAATATTTCTTTTTGTTTACGTTTTAGATTAAAATTATTATTATTATTAGTATTTTTATCTTTCTCTTCTTTATTCATTTTTTTTTATATTAGTTTTTATTTATATATAAATATTATATTATTATAAATAATAATTAATATTATATAAATAAAAATAAATTGAAATTTATTAAAATTAAAAATTATATAAGAATCAAAGTAATGAAATTATTATATATAAGTAAATATAATAAACAGTTAGAATATAAAAGATATTTATATGATATTATTAAAAATATATATATATTATATAATTTCTATTTAAAAAAAAAATATTCAATTAATAAAATTTATAAATTATTAATTTTTAAAAAAAAAAGTTTTAAATTCCAATATGAAGACAGAGAATTAATAAAATATATTTTATTTTTAACTTTAAAATATAATATAAAATTTAATATTTTTAAAAATAATAATATTAATTTTTTTTTAAATTTATATAAAAAAACTAAAAAAAAAAATAATAAAATACTTAATATTATAAAAGAAAAAATTATTAATTGGGATATAAAAAGAATAAATAAGATAGAATTAATAATTTTAAAAATGGCTATTACAGAATTTTTTTTTTTAAATATTTCATATAAATCTATTAATATAATTATAACAGAATATATAAATATAATTAAAATATATTCATCTTATAAAAGTAAAATATTTATTAATGGAATTTTGGATAATATTTTTAAAACCGTTAAAATATAATTATGTTAAAATTTAATAATAAAATTAGATTAAATAAATATATTGCTTATACAGGGATTTGTTCTAGACGATCTGCAGATAAATTAATAAATTTAGGATTAATATCTGTAAATGGTAAAATTATTAATAAATTAGGATATAAAATATTACCTAATGATATAATTAAATATAATAATAAAATTATAAGATTATATAATTTTAAATATATTATTTTAAATAAACCAAAAAATTGTATAACTACTATTAAAGATAATTATAATAGAAATACTATAATGAATTATATTCCTAGGATATACAAATCTAAATATAGAATTTATCCTGTAGGTAGATTAGATAAAAATACTACTGGAGTATTATTATTAACTAATGATGGACAACTATCAAATAATTTATTACATCCTAAAAATAAAATAAAAAAACAGTATAAAATTATATTAAAAAAAAAAATTAATTTAAAGGATATTATAAAATTAAAAAATGGTATAAAATTAAGAGAAGGGAAAATAAAAATTAAGGATATTAATATATATAAAAATAATAAAAATATTATATTATTATCTATTAATGTAGGGTGGAATAGAGTATTACATAGAATTTTTAAAATTCTGGATAATAAAATTTTATATTTACAAAGAATAAATTTTGGTGGATTTAAATTAAATAATTATAATATTAAAAAAGTTGGTCAATATGAAATATTATCAAAGAAAAAAATATTTTATATATTAAATAAACATAAAAATGAAAAGAATTATTATAATAAATGGCCCAAATATAAATTTAATTGGGAGTAGAGAACCAAAAATATATGGAAATATAAATATAAATAGATATTTAGATAAACTAAAAAGGAAATATTTTAAAAAAAAAATTTTAATAAAAATATTTAATACTATAAGTGAAAGTAAAATTATAAAATATCTACATTATAGTATACAATATAATAAATCTTTATTAGGTATTATTATAAATGCAGGAGCTTATACTCATACATCTTTAGCTATTTCTGATACTATTAAATATATTAGTAGTTTAAAAATAAATATAATAGAATTACATGTTTCTAATATATTTGCGAGAGAGGGTATAAGACATAATTCTTTAATTTCATCTAGTTGTTCTGGAATAATAATAGGATTTGGAATTGTAGGATATAATATTGGTATATTTTCATTAATAAATAAAAATTTAATTAATTAAACAAAATATTTTTTATTATTTAATTTATAAATAATAAAATAAATTATAATATTAATTTTAGGGGTTGTTTATTGGAATTGACATGTTAAAATATATTAAATATACATATAGTGTTAATATTCACTTAAATAAATATAAAATTATACAAGGAAAAGAAAAATACGCTCTTGCAGCTTAATATTTGCAAGAAACAAAAAAAAAATAATTAATTTTTAATAAATTAATTATAAATTATCGTAGATATTAATTTTTTATTTATTTTTTTTGAAAAAATAAATTAGAATATTTTTTTTTATTTTTCTAATTTTAATTAATTTTTTTTATAAAAAAAAATTAGATAAATATGTAATTTATATTTAAAATATTTTAATATGGACGCGGGTTCGACTCCCGCCAACTCCATTTTTTATTTATAATAAATATTATGCAAAAAATTATTATTAATAATAATAAAAAGACAAAAATAAGATTAGATAAATTTTTATTTATTTATTTATTTAAAAATAAAAAATTTAAATCTAGACAAACCATTCAGAATGATATAAAAAAGGGTAAAATATTGTTAAATAATCATAGGACAAAAAAGAATAAAATAATTAAATTAAATGATAAAATTAAATATTATTATAAAAAAAAACACAGTATAAATAAAAATAATACCCCTAATTATATATATCCTAATAAAAAAATTCAAGTAAATATTCATTATGAAGATGATAACATTTTAATTATAAATAAAAACCCTGGATTAATAGTCCATCCTGGATGTGGGAATTATAGAAATACATTAATAAATTGGGTAAAATATTATTTTTATAAAAATAAAATAAATTATAATTTAGATTTAAATTATTTATCGAATAATAGATATGGATTATTGCATAGATTAGATAAAAATACATCTGGGTTATTAATAATGGCAAAAAATATAAAATATTTTAATTCAATTAAAAATCAATTTTTAAATAAAACAATTAAAAAAAAATATATAGCTTTAATATGGGGAATACCTAAAACAAAAAAAAATATAATTAAAAATTATATTGGGCGAAATAAAAAAAATAGAATTAAAATGATGGTAAAAAATAATAAAAAAGATGGTAAATATTCAATTACTCAATATAAAATTTTAAAAACATTTAAATTTTTTAGTTTAATTGAATGTACCCTTGAAACTGGAAGAACTCATCAAATAAGAGTACATATGAAATATATTGGTCATCCTATATTTAATGATAATTTATATGGAGGTAATAAAATAATTAATAATATTATAAAACATAATTATAAAAAATATGTCTATACCCTATTTACTATTATTAAACGTCATGCATTACATGCATATTATTTAAAGTATGAAGATCCAATAACTAAAAATAATAAATCTTTTAAAGCTAAATTACCTAAAGATATTAAAAATGGTATAAAATTTTTAAATAAAAATTTTTAATTTTTAAATAAAAATTTATTTATATTATTTTTTAATTTATTAATATTATCCTTTATATTATTAAAAATAAAGTATTGTATATTATATACTTTTAATTTTTTTTTTAATAAAATTAGATTTCTTTTTTTTTTAAACAGATAAGTCTTAGATATTATTAAAATAATTTTTTTTATTTTTATTTTATAATAATTAAGAATATGTTTTAAAATTAAATAATTTCTATAAATTTTTTTATGCATTGTAAGGACAATTAAAATAATTTTGTTATATTTTAAATGGTGAATATATTTATTACCCATTTTGTTTTGTTTTTTAAAAAAAAAATTTTTAATTATCGCTGGAAAATCAATTATTAAATAATTTTTAAATTTCGTTTTATAAATACCTAAATTAGGAGTTATAGTTGTAAAATTATAATTATCTATTTTTGGTTTTTTATTTGTTAATTTAGATAATAAAGTAGATTTACCAGTATTTGGATATCCAATAATACCAATATCAGCTTTTAATAAAAATTTTAAATTAATTAATAGGGATTTACCTTTATTACCATATTGAAATTTTTTAGCCTTTTGATTATAAGATCGTTTATAGAATTTATTCCCTTTACCCCCTTTCCCTCCATATAAAAATACTATTTTTTGATTATTATATTTTATAAAATCTTTTATTAAATTATTCTTTTTATCTTTATAAGAAATTACAGTATTTAATGGGATATTTATAGTTAAATCTTTACCATTTTTACCATTTTTACCATTTTTCATACCATTTAATCCATTTGAGGCTTTATATTTTTTTTTAAACTTTAAATGATATAATGTATATAAATTTTTATTACCAATAAATATTATATTACCTCCATTACCTCCATTACCACCATCAGGTTTACCTATTTTTTTATTAGTTTTATAAAAATGAACACATCCATGACCCCCATTTCCACTTTTACAAATTATATTTATATTATCTAAAATGTTATTATTTATCATTAATATTTATTATTTTTTTTATATTAATATATAAAATCTATGATAAATGTTTATTTTTTAAAAAAAATATTAATATATAAAATAATATTTTTAAAAAAAATAATAAAAAGAATTGTAAAATTAGAAAAAAAAAATATATATAGAATAAATTATATATTTTGTAATAATAAATATATATTAGGTATAAATCAACGATTTTTTAAAAAAAAAGAATATACAGATACTATAACTTTTAATTATATAACTTCTAAAAAAAAGATAATTTTTGGAGATATTTTTATAAGTATTGATCAAGTATATTTTAATTCTTATATTTGGAAAGTAAATTTTCAAAAAGAAGTAAAACGTGTTATAATACATTCATTATTACATTTACTTGGATATAATGATAATAATTTAATTAATAAAAAATTAATGATTTTTAAAGAAAATTTTTATATAAATAAATTAAAAAAAATAATAATTAAATATGAAAATATTTGATACTATAGTAGTTGGGGGAGGACATGCTGGTATAGAAGCTTTATTAGCTATTAATAAATTAGGCGGAAAAGTTTTATTAATTACTATGAATTTAAAAACAATAGGTAAAATGTCATGTAATCCTTCTATAGGAGGGATAGGTAAAGGACAAATAGTAAGAGAAATAGATGCTTTAGGTGGTTATATGGGTCTATTAGCTGATTTATCACTTATACAATTTAAGATGTTAAATAAATCTAAAGGTCCAGCTATGTGGAGTCCAAGAGCTCAAATAGATAGGAATTTATATATGTATTATATTCAAAAAATAATTAAAAAGAAAAAAATTAAAGTTATTGAAGATATAGTTTTAAAATTAATAATAAAAAATAATATAGTAAAAGGAGTAATTACTAAAAATAATAGTAGTATTAAAAGTAAATCAGTTATATTAACAACTGGTACGTTTTTAAATGGTAAAATTTTTATCGGGGATAAAGAAGAATATAAGGGGGGAAGAATAAAAGAAAAAAATAGTATAGGGATAACGCAACAATTAATTAATTTAGGATTTACCGTGGGTCGTATGAAAACAGGAACATCTCCTAGAATCCATAAAAATACTATAAATTTTAAATATTTAAAAGTTGAAAAAGGTGATAGACATCCAAATAGGTTTTCATTTTTTAAATTAAATAAAAAAATAAAAAATAAAATTAATTGTTATTTAACTTATACTAATGAACAAACTCATAATATTATAAAAAAGAATATTAATAGATCTCCTTTTTTTCTAGGTAAATTAAATAATAATGGACCAAGATATTGTCCTTCTATAGAAGATAAAGTTTATAAATTTAAAGATAAAAAACGACATCAATTATTTATAGAACCTGACGGGGTAAATAGTAATATTATTTATTTAAATGGATTATCTACTAGTTTACCTAAAAATATACAATATAAAATTTTAAAAACAATAAATGGATTAAAAAATGCCAAAATATTAGAATATGGATATGCAATAGAATATGATTATTTTAATCCTATACAATTAAAAAATACATTAGAAACTAAATTAATAAAAAATTTATATTTTGCTGGACAAATTAATGGAACAACTGGATATGAGGAAGCAGCATGTCAAGGGTTGATAGCAGGAATAAATTCGTATTTAAAACTAAATCAAAAAGATAAATATCCATTTATTATTAAACGTAATGAAGCTTATATTGGAGTATTAATTGATGATTTAATAAATAAGGGTACTACTGAGCCTTATAGAATGTTTACATCAAGAGCTGAATATAGAATTTTATTAAGACAAGATAATGCTGATTTAAGACTAATGTCTAAAGGAGGTAAAATAGGATTAATTAAAAAAAAAAATATAATAAAATTAAATAAAAAAAAAAAAATAATTAATTTTTTAATTATTTATTTAAAAAGGATAAAAATTATTATAAATAATAAAAAAGAATCTTTATATAAAATATTATTAAATCCTAAAATTAAAATAGATTATCTTTTATATTATGTAAAAAAACACTATATTAAGATATATAGAACAAATAATTTTAAATATATAAAAAGATATAAATATATTATTAATAATGAAGTAAAATATGAATATTATATTAAAAAACAAATACAAGAAGTTGATCGTATGAATAAGTTGGAGAATTTGATAATACCTAAAAATTTTAATTATAATAAATTAAAATCATTATCGAATGAAGGTAGAGAAAAATTAAATCTTTATAGGCCTTATTCTATTGGACAAGCGTCTAGGATTAGTGGGATATCAATTTCAGATTTAAATATATTAATAATATATTTAAGATAAGATAATTATATTATTATTATTAAGAATAATTTTAATATAATATGTATTTAAAATTAAGATATTGTAATAAAGTAGATTATAATAGAAGTATAAATATATGTGGTTCTAAAAGTGAAACTAATAGATTATTAATTATTAAAAAATTATATAAAAATGTATATATTAGATTATCTAATACGTCTAATTCTAATGATGCTAAGTTAATGGCATTATCATTAAGAACTAGAAAAAACGTAATTAATGTACAAGATGCTGGAACTGTTATGAGATTTTTGGTTGCATATTTTTCAATATTAAAAGATAGAACTGTAATATTGACAGGTACGGAAAGAATGAAAAAAAGACCAATATATCATTTAGTTAAAGCATTAAATAAAATAGGGTGTGATATCAAATATATGAAAAATATAGGGTATCCCCCTATACTTATAAAAGGTAAAAAGATATATAAAAATAAAATTAAAATTAATTCTAAAATTAGTAGTCAATATATTTCTTCTTTAATATTAATTGGTCCTAAATTAAAAAATGGATTAATAATAAAATTATCAGGTGATAAAATTTCTTTATCATATATAAAATTAACCATTAGTATATTAAAAAAATTAAAATTTAATATAAAATTTAGAAAAAATTATATAATAATTAAACCTTTTAAATCAAAATCAAAGGAAAAGATAAAATATAATATAGAATCAGATTGGAGTTCAGCTTCATATTTTTATTCTATTATCTCTATTCTAGATAGAAATAAAAAGATAATATTAAAAAAATATAAAAGAAATAGTTTACAAGGTGATAGTAAAATATTATTTATCTATTATAAATATTTTGGAATTGTTACAAAATTTAAAAATAAACATAAAATTATAATAAAAAAAAAAAAAAACTTTATATATCCAAAATATTTTACATTAGATTTAAAATCAACACCTGATATTGCTCAAACTATTATTGTTACATGTGCTTTATTAAAAATAAAATGTTTATTAACGGGATTAAAAACATTAAAAATAAAAGAAACAGATAGATTAATAGCATTACAAAATGAATTAAAAAAGATAGGAGTATTTACAATTATTACTAATAATTCTATTGAAATTATAAAATTTAAAGAAATAAAAAATTATAATAAAAATATAATAATAAATACTTATAAAGATCATAGAATGGCTATGTCTTTTTCAGTATTAGCAATAAAAAATGAAATTTTTATTGAAAATCCTAAAACTGTAAATAAATCTTATCCTAATTTTTGGAATGATTTAAAAAAAATAGGTTTTAATTTAAAAATGATAAATAATATATAAAATAAAATGGCTAGTAAATCTAGTATAAAAAGACAAAAACAAAATATAAATAAAAGAAAATATAATAAATATAAATATAATATTATAAAAAAATTTATTAAAAATTTTAAAATTAAATTAAATAAATTAGATAATATTAAAAAAAAAAAAAAATTATCTTTATTGTTTTCTTTATTAGATAAAAATAAAAAAATTATTCATTTCAATAAAAGATCTAGAATAAAAAGTAAATTATCTAATTTAATTAATAAACATATGGCCCATTAGTCTATTGGTTAGGACGTCAGATTTTCATTCTGGAAAGAGGGGTTCGATTCCCCTATGGGCTATTTTTTTTTATATAAATAATTTGAATTTTGAATACTCAATTTAATTATTATATTATATATAAAAAAATTTTCAAATATTGGAAAAAAAATAATATAATTACTTATACACCAAAATATAAAAAAAAAAAAAAATTTATAATTTATGATGGACCACCATCTATGAATGGAAAACCAGGTATTCATCATATACCTTCTAGGATTATAAAAGATATCGTTTATAGATTTTACAGGATGAATAATTATATAGTATTTAATAGATTAGGATGGGATACACATGGATTACCTATAGAATTATCTTTAGAAAAAAAAATAAATATTAATAAAAGTGATATTGGTAAAGGGAAACTAATATCTATTAAAAAATTTAATAATGAATGTAAAAGGTTTGTAAAAAAAAATTTAAAAAAATGGATAGATTTTACAAATAATATAGGATATATTTTTAATAAAGAAAAGACTTATATTACATATGAAAGTAAATATATAGAAAGTATATGGTGGATAATAAAAAAAATTTATAAAAAAAAATTATTATATAAAGATTATAAAGTATTACCATATTCACCGATGGCAGGGACTTCTATAAGTCATCAAGAATTAAATTTTCCAAATACAAATAAAAAAATAAATATTTTATCTATATATGTCTTATTTAAATTAAAAATAAATAAATACTTTAAAGATAAAAAATTTAATAAAATTTATTTATTAGTATGGACAACGACTCCTTGGACATTACCATCAAATACCGCTTTATTAGTTAATAAAAACCTATATTATTTAATTATTAAATATAAAAATATTAATGTAATAATATCAGAAAAATCGTTAAAAAATGTCTTTAAACCAATAGATAAATATAAAATATTATTAAAAATTTTAGGTAAATATTTGTTAGGAATAAAATATTATCAATTATTAGATTGGTTTAAACCATTGAATAAAACCCAGAAAAAGTTTATAATTATAAATGATTCATATAATATAATTAAAAATAATATTGGTACAGGGATTATTCATATTTCCCCGACTTTTGGTAAAGACGATTATGAAATAGCTAATAAATATAATATTACTAGTATTTATTATAAAAAAAATAAGAAAATTATACCTATAGTAGATAAACATGGTAAATTTATTAATGAAGTCCCTTATGGGTTAGGAGGAAAATATATAAAGTCTTGTTATTATAATAATAAAAATAAATTTTCAGTAGATAAAAAAATTATTAAGATATTAAAAGGACAAAATAAAATATTAAAAATAAAAAAAATTAGATATAAATATCCACATTGTTGGAGAACAAATAAACCTATTATTTATTATCCTATAAAATCATGGTTTATTAATTTAAAAAAAATTAAAAATAAAATATTAAAAATAAGTAAAAAAATTAATTGGTGTACTAAAAATTTAATAAAAAAAAAATTTATATTTTGGTTAAATAATATCAAAAATTGGAATATTTCTAGATCTAGATTTTGGGGGACTCCTTTACCTATTTGGAAAACGAAAAATAATAAAAAGTATTTAGTAATAGGGTCTATTAAAAAATTAAATTATGAAATTAATAAATCTATTAAATTTGGACATATGGAAAAAAATCCCTTTGAAAAATATATTAGAAAAAATATAATAGATTATAATAATATTAATTTACATAAAGAAGTTTTAGATAATATTATTTTATCAACAAATAATGGAGAAAAAATGACAAGAGAATTAGATGTAATTGATGTATGGTTGGATTCTGGAGCCTCTACGTATGCTCAATATCATTATCCTTTTGAAAATAAATTTTTATTTAAAAAAAAGATTGTATTTCCTTCTACTTTTATCTGTGAAGGTAATGATCAAATTAGAGGATGGTTTTTTACATTACATATTGTATCGTCGATAATTTCAAATAATATATCTTATAAAAATGTTTTACCATTAGGTCTTATATTAGATAAGGATGGTAAAAAAATGTCTAAAAGTAAAGGTAATACCTTAAATCCATTTAAACTATTAAAACGATATGGCCCTGATTGTATTAGATGGTATTTAATTGATAATAATCCAATAAAAAATATTAAATTTAATAAAAATGATCTTAAAAATCTAAAAAATAATTTTTTTAATACATTATATAATATTTACTTATTTTTAAAAAATTATTCAAAAATAGATAATATAAATTTTAAAATTTTAAAATTAAAAAAAATATTTTTTAAAAATATAGATTTATGGATATTATCTAAATTAAATAAGTTATTAATAAAAAGTTATAAATATTATAAATTATTTTATTTTACAAAAATTAGTAAATTAATTAAAGAGTTTGTTATTAATGACTTAAGTAATTGGTATATACGTTTATCAAGAAGAAGATTCTGGAAAAATACTTATAATAATAATAAATATTCTGCATATTATACTTTATATATTTGTTTAAATAATATATTTAAAGTTTCTTATCCAATAGCTCCTTTTTTAATTGAATATTTTAATATAAAATTATTTAAAAATAAAAGTATAATTTATAAAAAATATCCTAAGGGTAAAAGTAAATATATTAATTATAATCTAGAAACTCAAATGGATTATATTAAAACCCTTACTAAAGTTATACTTTATTTAAGGAAACAAAAAAATTTAAAAGTCAGATTACCATTAAAAACCGTTTATATATTAAAAAATAAATATAATAGAAAATTAAACTTATATAAGAATAAGTTATTGATATTATTAAAAAAGGAAGTTAATGTAAAACAAATAAAATTTATAAAAATTAATAGAATAAGAAAATATATTAAAAAAAAAATTAAAATAAATTATAAATTTTTAGGTCCTAAATATAAATCATTAGTAAAAGATATTTCATTATTTTTTAATAATTTAGATCAGAAAGAAATAGATAAATTTGAAAAAAATAAATATATTTATTTTAAAAAAAAAAATATAAAATTATTATTAAAAGATGTTATTATTGAAAATCAAAGTATAAATAGTAATATTAAAATGTATAATAATAAAAGTTTGACTATTATATTAAATACAAAACTTACTAAATCATTAAAAGAAGAAGGATGGATAAGAGATTTTATTAGACAAATACAAAATTTAAGAAAAGATAACAAATTAAAACTAACAGAAAAAATTAATATATATTTACATAAAAAAAATATAAAATTTGTATATAAAATAATTAATAAATATAAAGAATATATATTAAATGAAACATTAGCCGTAAATATTATAATATATAGTAATAAAGATTTTAAAATAAAAAATAATAAGATATTATATAAAAATTTTTATATATATTATTTTATAAAAAGATTAATATAGTTAATATATTTATTAATAATTAAAATAATAAATAAAGGTCTCGTAGCTTAGGTTGGTTATAGCACTTGACTCATAATCAAGAGGTCGCTGGTTCAAATCCAGCCGAGACCATTATAATTATTTGACTATATCAATATCGCTTTAGAAATTATATTTTTTAATTTTAATATATCTTTAATATTATTAGTAGAAATAGATAAAAATAAAAATTTTTTTTTTTGGTAAATTAAATATTTATTATTTAAAATTTTTATTCTTATTTGTTTTTTTAAATATAATAAATTAAAGTTTTTTATTTTATCTTTTTTATTAAAGACTATTATTATAGGTTTATTATCATCGATAGATAATTCATTAAATAAAAAATTAGTAATAAATAAAAATTTATTAAAAATAAAATTAGAAGATAAATCAATTATATGTAATATTAGATTTGATTTTTTAATTTCAAAAATTGAAGATTTAAATGATTCTATTAATTTTGTTGGAATTTTTCTTAAGAATCCTATTGTATCGATTATAAGTATTTTTTTTTTTTTTATATTAAAATTATTAATTTTAGCATCTAATGTAGTAAATAATTTATTTTCAGTTTTATAATTATTATTAGTAATTTTATTGAAAATTGTAGTTTTACCGACATTAGTATATCCAACAATAGCTATAGAAATTAAACCTTTTCTATTATTACTTTGAATTAATATTTCTTTATTAATTTTTTTTAATTTATTTTTTAATATATTTATTTTATTTCTAATTAATCTTTTATCAGTTTCTATTTCTTTTTCCCCAGGACCACGTCCCCCAATACCACCTTTTTGTCTTTTTAAATGTCCCCACATATTTTTTAATCGAGGTAATACATATTCTAAATTTGCCAATTGTACTTGTATTTTAGAATAAAATGTTTTTGCTTTATAAGCAAATATATCTAATATTAATTTAGTTCTATCAATAATATTGCATTTAAATAAATTTTCAAGATATTTAAGTTGGCTTAAAGATAATTCATCATCAAAAATTACAGTATCAATATTATTACTATTTTTATAATCTATAATTTTTAATAATAATCCTTTACCAATATAACTTAAATAATTTTTATTTCTTTTTTTTTGTATAAACTTTTTAGTAACTTTACCATCAAAAATTTTTAATAAATTTTCTAATTCATTCAAATATTCTACAGCTTCATTTTTATTTTTTTTAAATAAACCTATTAATATATTTTTTTTATACATTTATTGAATTAATTTAATAATATAAATAAATTTAATTTAAAGACGTAATAACTCAGTGGTAGAGTATTGGTCTCATAATCCAAAAGTCGGGGGTTCAAATCCCCCTTACGTCATACGGAATAGTATTATATATAATAAAATATTTATTAGGTATTAGGATGTAGTAATTTTTGTTTTAAAAGTAATTCTTTTATACTTTCTTTATTCTTTTTATCTTTTATACAACAATCTACGGGACATACAGAAGCACATTGAGGATATTTAAAAAAACCAATACATTCTGTACATTTTTCTTTTACTATATAATATTTTTTTTTTGATAAGTATTTATATTTTTTATCTTTATAAATTTTTTTACCTTTATTATAAATAAATAAGTTCTTTATAGATGTACCATCTGATAATGACCAATTTTTACCTCCTTCATATATTGCTTTATTTGGACATTCTAATTCACAAGCACCACAATTTATACATTCCTTAGTAATTTTTAATGACATATTTTTTTTTATAATATATTTTATATATTAAATATTAATTATAAATATTATTAATTATAATAAAATAATAAAGGAGAGATGGCAGAGAGGCTTATTGCAACGGTCTTGAAAACCGTCGAAGTATATTAATACTTCCGTGGGTTCAAATCCCTCTCTCTCCGTACTTATTAATATATATGGTCAATAAAATAAAAAATATTATAATTAATATAAAGAAAATTATAGATATAAATAAAATAAAAAAAACAAAATATATTAATGATGTATTAATAAAAAAAATATTAACTCATAATTTATTAAAAAAACATATTAAAATATATATAAATTTAAATAAAAAAAGATCTAAATTTAATAATATTATTACGTTGTATAAAAAAATTATATTCTATTACAAAGATATAAAATTATTATATTCATTTTCGAACGAAAATGAAAATTTTATAAATAAAGAAATATTAATTTATTTTAATAAAATAAAAAATAAAATAAAAAAAATAAAAAAAATTATATTTAATAAAACTGATAGTTTAAATGCTCTATTACAAATAAATTCTGGTGCAGGTGGTTATGATAGTAGTAATTGGGTAAAAATTATTTATAATATGTATAAAAATTGGGCTATTAAAAATAATTTTAAATTAAATATAATTAATCAAATAATACTTAATAAAAATTGTATAAAAAATATTTTAATAGAAATTATAGGTAAGTATTCTTATGGATATTTAAAAAATGAAGATGGAATACATAAATTAATACGTATATCTCCTTTTAATAAAAAAAGACATACTTCTTTTGCATCTGTAAGTGTAATACCTCTTATAAAAAAAATAGATAAAACTATTATAAATAAAAAAGATATTAAATTTCAAACGTTTAGATCTAGTGGTGCTGGGGGACAAAATGTTAATAAAATTGAAAGTGGAGTAAGATTAATCCATAAACCTTCAAATATATATATAGTTTGTACTAAAACAAGATCTCAAAGACTTAATAAAGAATACGCTATTAAAATATTACAATCTAAACTAGAACTTTATAATAAAAACAAAATAAATAGAGTAAATAAAATAAAAGATAAAATTGAATGGGGTAATCATACTAGAACATATATAATGCATCCTTATAAATTAATTAAAGATTTAAAAACAGGGTATAAATCAAAGGATTTAGATAAAATATTAAATGGTAATATTGACGGAATTATAAATGAATATATTAAGTTATTAATTTTTAATTAATTTTTTTTTTACTGTTATATTTAAATATGTTTCTAATTTATCTAATAGTTTAATTTTTATTTTATAATTACCTATATCATTAATTATTAAATTTTCTATTGTAATATAATTTTTATTTATAATAATTTTATTTTTTTTTAATTTATTTAAAATATCTTTTACTTTAATAATATTTTTAGATTTTTTTTTTATATAAAAAATTATATTTATCTTATTTATTAATCCAATATATTTTTCATATTTGTTAAACAAATATTTTTTTTTAATTAATTTTTGTCTTAAAATTTCATTATTTTTTTTTACTTCTGATAGAGTAGCGATAATAGCATATTGCTTTGGTATTAAATAATTTAAAGCATAACCTGATTTTACTTTTAAAACTTTATATTTTTTTCCTAGATTTGGAATATTTTTTTTTAGAATAATTCTTATCATATGTTTATTTTATTTTCTTAAATCATCAGTAATAAAAGGTAATAATCCTATATGACGACATCTTTTTACAGCTTTTTTTAAAAGTATTTGATATTTTTTACTTGTTCCTGTAATTCTACTTGGTAAAATACCTCCAAATTCATTTAAAAATTGTATTAAAAATTTAGGATTTTTATAATCTATATATTTAATATTTTTTTTTTTAAAAAAACAATATTTTTTTTTTTTTTTAATAACAATATCTATAGGAGATAAATAATTATTTTTTTTCTTCATTTTCTATTTTTTTTTTATTTGAATATTGAATAGCATATTTATTCATTTTTATTATTAAAAACCTAATTATACGTTCATCTAATAAAATTTTATTATTTAATAATTTTATAAAGGATGTAGTACTTTTAAAGGTAAAACAATAAAAAAAACCATTATTTTTATTTTTTATTTTATATGATAATTTTTTCATTCCCCATTTTTCTTCTTTAATAATATTAGCATTATTAATATTTAAAAAATTATTATAATCTTTATAAGCATTATTAATTTGTTCATCGGATAAAACTGGTGTAAAAATTAAAATGGTTTCATACTGTCTTAGCATAATCATAAATTTATTAACCTTATGTATATAATTATTTAATTATTATATAATAATATATAATTATTTAAAATGTATAAAAAATATATAATAAAATATAATTGTACTGCAGGGACAAATAAGATAAATATTTTAATAAAACGTTATATATATTATCTTTATAAATATAGAAATGATAAATTATTTTTCTTAAAAATATTAATTATTTTATTTGATAGACAAATAAAATTTAAGCTTTTAAATAAAATAATAAAAACATTATACAAAATTATAAAAATATATAATAATAATAACCCTTTTATAAAATATTTACATAAAAAATTCCTAATTTCATATATTAATATAAGAATTATTTCTAAAAAAATATTAAAAAATATTATTAATAATTATGATAAAATACCAATATATTATATTGATAATTTTTTTTTTAATTTGTATAAACAAAATTATTTTAAATATATAAATTTAAATAATTTAATAAAAAATAAAAATATTTATACTTTTTTAAACTATATATTTAAAAATAAGAATATTAATAATAAATTTATAAAAAAATTTTTTTTAAAAAAAATATTTTTAGGACATTATAAAATTATTAATTATTTAAAAAGTAAAGTTAAATTAGTTATAAAATCAAATAAGATATTAAAAAAAGAATCAGTTAATTATATTTATAATAAAATAAATTATTATATAAATAAAAAAAAAAAAATAAAATTTCAATTATTAAAAATAAAAGAAAAATTTTTTATATTTTTAAAAAAAAAAGGAATTAATTCTAAAGATTTTATTTATAATGATATATATATATATTTTAATAAAAAAATAAATGTTTCTTTAATGAAAAATGTTTATTTAAAAAAAACATTATTAAATAATAGATTAAAAAAAAATTTAAATAATAATTTATTTGTATCTAAACAAAAAAATAATTTAATTAAAAATAATATAAATAAAAATAAAAATAAAATAAAAAAAATAATTTATAAATATGATAAGTTAATTATAAAATCTATAATCCCATATATAATAAGTAATAAACTTTTAGAATGTTTTATAATAAAATTATATATAGTAAAAACAATTAAAACATATCCTAGAAATTTTATATTATACAATAAATATATATCAAAAAGGTTTATTAATTATATCTACAAATATAAAAAAATTTTTATATATGATTATCAAGATATTCCATTTAATAAATGGATATTGTTAAAAAAGATATTTAATAATTTTATATATATAGGAAATAAAATATATTTATGGGGTAATATAAAAAAAATGATATCACCACTAGGATATTATAATTTATTTACTAAAATAAAATATAAAAAATATAAAAGAAATATTATTTTAGAAAAATTTGTTAGAACAAATATTAAAAATAATTATTTTTTAGTTTTATTTTATAATAATTTATTTACATTTATAAAAGATAGATATATAACAGAAAAAGATTTTAAATCTGTATATAATAATAGTGGGATTGAAAAAATTCCAAATAGAAATAAAAATAATGGATATATTGAAATTAATATTTTAAATTATAAAAAAAATATTTTCTTACAAATATTAAATAGAATTAAAAATTTATTAAATAATAATTATAATAATACTGATATAATAATATTATTAAGAAATAGTATAGAAGCCAACGATTATGTATTAAAATTAAATAAATATAACAATAATTATAATATATTATCCGATATTGTTTTTAAAAATATTATTTATTTAAACGATATAATTTATATTAAAATTATAATATTTTTATTAAAATCTCTAATTTATAGTAAATTTTTAAAATATAGAATTAAATTTATAATATTATTAAATAAAATTAAAAAAAAAAAAATAGATTTTAATAAAAAAATATTTAAAAATAATATTTATTATTTTATTTATTTTTTAAAAAAAAATAATATTAAAATTTCATATATCTTTTTTTTAAATTTAAATTTATATGATAAGATACAATATTTAATTAATAGATTAAATTTTAATTCTTCTATTTTTTATAAATTTTTAGAAATAGTTTATTTGTTTACTAAAAAATCTAATAATATTTATGAATTTATTAAATATTGGTCAACCCAAAAATTTTTATTAAGAAATATAGAATCTAATAATATTATAAGAGTATTATCTCTAAATAATAATAATAAAAATATAAATTATAAAATTTTAATATTACCTTTTTTATCATGGAATATATTTTATAATCCAAATAAAATATTTAATGATATTATTGTATTTAAAAATATATATAATGAAACTTCATTAAATTATTTAATTGAAAAAAAACAATTAGATAATTTTAATCTACTTTATAGTTTAATTACTATAGCTAAAAATAAATTAATAATTTACTTAAAAAAAACAAAAAATAAATATAATATTTATCATTTGTTTCAATCTTTTTTAAAAAATTTAAATACTTGGAAAAAAAAATCTAATAAATATACTTTCGGAGTAGGATATAATTACAATATTAATACCTTTAAAGATAAAAATCGTATTAAAAAAAAAAATGTAAAAGAATATATTGTTAATTTTAAAAAAAAACATATAGTATATAATAATTTTTTTTTAATAAAAAAAAAAAATACATTAAATAAAATAAATAAAAGGGATATTAAATACTTTTTATTAAAAGTTCTAAAAACTAATAAATTTAATATAATAAAAAAAGACTTTTTTTTTAATAAAAAAGTAATTAAAATAAATAATTTAATATATATTAAAAAAAAACTTTATATAATAAAAATAATAAAAAATAAAAGATATAATATATATAAAATATTTAATAATATTATCCCTAATCTTTTAATTTTAAAAAATATTTATAAATATAAATATAAATTATATACAATTATTGTTATAATTATAAATAAAAAAAAAATAAAATATATTTATAAGTTTTTTTATTAAATATAAAAAAAAATTATCAATAACTTATTATTTTTTTAATTCTTTATTTTCAATTCTACGTTTTATTATTGTTAATTCATCTATATCTCCAAAAGTCGATGATTTTATTTGAATCTTACCTTTTTGTCCTTGATCATAAGGAGAAACTATAATTTTTTTATATTTAATATTAAAATCTAATATAATAAATTTAATATCATCGCCAATATTATAATTAAAATTATTTAAATATTTATATGGCATAAAAAAAATTAAATGTTTATTTCCCTTTTTTATAGTAATTCCATTTTTATTAATTTTTATAATTTTTCCTGTATGTTTAGAATTTCTTTTATATTTAGATAAATATTTTTGCAATTTATTTTTATATAATTGTTTATGACCTAAATAAATTTTTCTTAAATTTGTATCAATAGATAAAATCTTTATATCTATTTTATCTCCTACTTTATAATAATTATATAAATTTTCAATATCATAATGCCATTTTATATCATAATTTAATAAAATACCATATAAATTTTCTTCTAATTTTATTTTTAATCCATAATTATTTTTTAATATTTTACTTATTATTCCTGTATATTTAGTCCCTATTGTATATTTTTTTACAATTTCTTCCCATGGATCTTTTTCAAATCTTTTAATGCTTAAATAAATTTTTTTATCATCTTTATCTATATTATATACAATACATTTTAATTTTTGATTTATTTTTACAAAATCTTTCGCAGATTTTAATTGTTGATCCCAAGACATTTCTGATACATGTAAAAGTCCTTCTATCCCTTCTTCTATTTCTACAAAAGCTCCGTAATCTGTTATAGCAGTAACTATCCCATTTATAATACTACCTATTGTAATTTTTTTAATTAATAAATCCCATGGATTTGTTGTAAGTTGTTTAAATCCTAATTGAACTCTTAATTTTTCTTTATCTATACCTAAAATAATAAAATTATATTTATAACCTAGTTTAAAAAGATTATTTGGATTATCATTTCTTTTCCAAGACATATCTGTAATATGTAATAATCCATCTATACCGCCTAAATCTACAAAGGCTCCATAAGATATAATATTTTTAACAATTCCTTCAACAATTTGTCCTATTTCTAATAGGTTAATTATTTTTTTTTTATTACTTTTAATATTATTTTCTATTAATATTTTATGTGAAACTATTATATTTCTAGTTTTAAAATTAATGTTAATAATTTGAACATCTATATTTTTACCGACATAATAATCATAATCTTTAATTATATTTATATCAGTTTGAGATCCAGGTAAAAAACAAGAAATATTATTATATAAATTTATTATAAATCCTCCTTTTGTTCTAGAATTTATATATCCTTTTAATTTTGTTTTTTCTTTATATGCTTTTTTTATATTTATCCAAGATTTATATTTTTTAGCTTTTTGATAAGATAATAAACAATAACCATTAAAATTTAATTTTATTATCATAATATCTATTATATCATATTTCTTAATTATTTTTTTTTTAAATTCATTTGCAGGAATAATTCCTTCTGATTTATATCCAAAATCTATAATAATATAATCTTCTAAAATATTAATAACTTTACCAATATAAATCTCATATGTATTTATATTTGGTATTTTATTTAAATATTTATTTAAAATATTATATTTGTAATTTATATTATTCATTTATTTTTATTATAAATTATTATTAACTAATTTATTATATTATAATAAATGAGACAAAATAATATAACTATTTATGGATATAATCCAATAAAAGAAGCGATAAATTCTAGATATGTTAATATATTAATAATATTTATTAATAAAAATAAATTTATAAAATATAATTTGTTAATTAATAAAATAAAAAAAAAAAAAATTCCAATTAAAATAATAACAAAAGAAAAAATTAATAAAATAATATTAAATAAAAATATTAATAATTGTCAAGGGATAATTGCAAAATTAAATATAATAAAAAATTTTAATTTAAATGATATTATTATTAATAAAAAAAAAAAAATTATTTTAATATTATATAATATAACTGATATAATAAATATAGGTGCTATTATTAGAATATCAGTATGTTTTAATGTAGATTTTATAATTATTCCAAATAATTATTATATTTATAATCCAAAACTAATTAAAATATCATCTGGGGCAATTTTTAAAATTCCTATATGTCGAGTAAAAAATATCGAAACTAGTATCCATTTTTTAAAAAAAAATTTTATAAAAATATTTTCTATAACAGAGAAAGGTAATACAAATATTAATAATCCTATTTTATTTAAAAGTAATAAATCTTTTGCTTTAATTTTAGGAAATGAAGAAAAAGGTATACCTAACAATATATTAAATTACTCTGATTATAAAGTTTATATACCAATAAATAAAAAAAAAATAAAATCATTAAATGTAACTATAGCTGGGGCTATTATCTTATATGAATTAAATAAATTTTTATAATTCATACTTAAACTGTTTTAAAAATCTTATATCATTTTTAAAAAATTCTCTTATATCTTTAATATTATAATAAATCATTGCTATTCTTTCTACTCCTATACCTATAGCTAATCCTTTGTATTTTAGATAATTATAATTTACATTTTTTAAAATTTTATAATGTACCATACCGCATCCTATTATTTCGACCCATTTAAAATTATAATAAATATCTAATTCAAAACTTGGTTTAGTAAAAGGAAAATAAGAAATCCTATATCTATATTTATATTTTGATCCAAATAAGTTTATTATTAAATAATTTATTAAATTTTTTAGATAAATAATTGATAAAAATTCGTCCTTATCGACATATAAAATTTCAATTTGATGAAACATATTATATGATGATTTAGATATCGTTTCATTTCTATATACTTTGCCAAATGTTATAATTCTAATGGGGGGTTTATGGGTCTTCATATATCTTATTTGTATAGATGAAGTATGTGTTCTTAGTAAGTCTTTTTTATTAATATAATATGTATCCTGCATTTGTCTTGACGGATGATATTTAGAAAAATTCAAATAATCAAAATTATGATAATCATCTTCTATTTCTCTTTTATAAAATATTAAATTAAAATTTAATTTTTTAAAAATATTTATAATTTTTTGTTTTATTAAACTAATTGGATGTAAAGATCCTAAAGTTTTTTTTTTTTTTTTAAAAAAAAAATCATAATTAATTTTATACTTAATTTTCGAGGATTCTTTATTTTTTAATATTGACTTATAATTTTTAATTAAATATAATATTTTAGATTTTAAATAATTTATTTTTTTTCCTAATTCTTTTTTATTTTTTATAAATTTTATTTTTTTTAAATATAAATTAATTATACCATTTTTATTTAAATATTTTTTTTTTAATTTTAAAATATCTTTTTTTTTAATTTCTTTTAAATTTATTTTATTTATATTTAAAATATATTTATTAATATTTTTCATATAATTCTTTTTATAAACGAAAATATAAATATGAAAAAAATAATAATAAAATTTAAAGAGAAATATAAAGATATATATAACTTTATTAATTTTAAACAATTCTATTTAAAAAAAAAATATAACAAAAATAATTATATAAATATTTGTAAAGTATTTAGTTTATATAATAAATATATAAATATAGAAAATAAAATAAAGGATTTGAAATCATTAAATAATAATATTAAAAATAATTTAAATTTGAATAATGAAATTAAAAATGAACTTAAAATATTGTATATAGATAAAGGAAATTTAAAAAATAAAATTTTTAATTTATTAAAGGTAATTAAAATAAAAAATAAAATTAAATCTAATTTAGAAAACAATGAGGCTATTTTAGAATTACGTTCTGGATCAGGGGGAGATGAAGCTACCTTATTTGTTAAAGACATTTTTAGAATGTATATTATGTATTTTAAAAAAAAAAAAATAGGTTATAATATATTGAATACAATTAAAAGTAAAACTGGATATAGAGAAGTTATATTACATATTAAAAAGAAAGGGATCTATGATTATTTAAAATATGAATCAGGTGTTCATAGAGTCCAAAGAATTCCTAAAACTGAAACCCAAGGAAGATTACATACATCTGCTATAACTGTAGCAGTATTACCTAAATTAAATGAGTTTCAAATTAATATTAAAAGTACTGATATTATTAGAAATACTTTTAGATCTAGTGGAGCAGGGGGACAACATGTTAATAAAACTGAATCTGCGATAAGATTAATTCATAAGCCGACTAATATTATAGTTGAATGTCAAGATGAAAGATCACAGCATAAAAATTATAGTAAAGCTTTAACAATTTTAAGATCAAAAATTTTTGAATATGAAAAATTAAAAACAGAAAAAACTATTGAAAAAAAACGTAAAAAAATAATTTCTACAGGAGATAGGTCTAAAAAAATAAGAACATATAATTATCCACAAAATAGAGTAACAGATCATAGAATAAATATTTCTTTATATAATTTAGATAATATTCTTAATGGGGATATTGAAAAAATGATTAATTTAATTAATAAATATTATAAATCAATAAATTAATTATATTATTTATTTATTTAAAATAATATTATATATTTGATTATATAAATTATTTTTAATAAAAGATAATTCTTTTTTATTCATATTACTTAATACATATTTATTTAATTCACCATATTTAAAATTATGCCCAATACCAACTTTAATTCTATAATAATTATTTGATTTTAATATTAATTCTATATTTTTTAACCCTTTATGTCCCCCAGATCCTCCTTTTTGTTTTACTTTAATAATTCCAAAATTTAGATAAATATCATCAGATATAACTATTAAATTTTTAATTTTTAATTTATATTTTTTTAAAAAATATTTTATAGATATACCTATTTTATTCATGTAAGTTTTTGATAATAAAAATATATACTTATTATTTAGAATGTAAATTTTTCCATATTTATTTTCGAAAGTTTTTTTTATTTTATTATTTAAAATTATTAATCTTATTAGAAATGATCCTAGATTATGACGAGTATATTTATAACTATTATTAGGATTACCTAATCCTATAATTAAATATTTTTCCATTTTTTATATATTTTATTATATTTTTTATATTTTGATTTATTATCGTAAAATTTATTTTTTTATTATAGGTATAAATTATTATTATAAAATTATATTTTAAATGTAAAAAAAAAAAATTTATTAATAATTAATGAATTAAATATTCTTCTTTTAATTTTATTTCGATTAACAGATTTTTTAATTTTTTTTTTAGGTATTATAATTGTAATCTTATTTTTTATATTTTTATAATTTAAAAAAAAAATTTTATAGATATTATAATAATAATATCTATATCCTTTTTTAAAAACTAATTTTATTTCTTTTTTATTTAAAAACATAATTATTTTTTATTATTATTTTTTGTTTTAGAAAGAATATAAATATAAATTTTATAATAAAAATAATTATAATAATTATTAAATGTCAGATCAAGAAAATATACGTAAAAGGAAATTAAAATTAATACAATCATTGGGTATAAATCCATATCCTACTAATTCTATAAAGATTAATAATAATATAAAAAATATTTTAAAAAATAAAAAAAAATTAATAAACGATAATAAAAATTTATATATATATGGTAGAATTTTTAATATAAGAAATATTGGTAAAGCATCTTTTATAGATATAAAAGATTATAGTGACAATAAAATCCAACTTTATTATAATTTAAATAATTTATCTACTAAAAAAAAAAATAAAAAATATTTTATTTATTTATTTAAAAAGTATTTAGATATAGGAGATATTATTTGGATAAAAGGTCTTTTGTTTATTACAAAAATGTCTGAATATACTATATTAATAAAAAATATAAAATTATTATCTAAATGTCTTTATCCTATCCCTATAATAAAAAAAACTACTAAAAAAATATATTATCAATTTAATAATATTGATAAAAGATATCGTATGAGATATTTGGATTTAATATTAAATCCAAAAATAAAAAATAATTTTAAAATTAGATTTTTAATAATAAAATATATTAGAAATTTTTTATATAAATTTAACTATATTGAAGTAGATACTCCTATTTTACAAAAAATACCTGGAGGAGCTTATGCAAAACCATTTATAACTTATCATAATAAATTTAAAAAAAAAATTTATTTAAGAATATCAAATGAATTATATTTAAAGAAATTAATTGTAGGTGGATTTAAAGGTGTATTTGAATTCTCTAGAAATTTTAGAAATGAAAGTATAGATAAATTGCATCATCCTGAATTTACAATATTAGAAATTTATATAATTAATAAAAATTATTTATGGATGATGAATTTTTTACAAAAATTATTGATTTATATATGTAAAAAAATTTTTAAAACAACTATCATTAAAATTAATAAAAAAATTATTAATTTTAAAAAAAAAATTAAAATAAAAAAATTTTATAGTATAATAAATAAGTATTCTAAATTAAATATTAATGAAAATACATCAATTAAAACATTAAAAAAAATTTGTAAAAATAATAAAATTAAAATTAAAAATTATAACAAAGATAAAATATTAGATAATATTTTTAATTTTTTTTGTAAAAAAAAAATAAAATATCCTACTTATATTATAGATTATCCTATTTTTATGAGTCCATTAGCTAAAAGTAAAACAAATAATAAAAAACTTGTTGAACGTTTTGAATTTTATATAAATTCAATTGAAATCGCTAATGCCTATACAGAATTAAATGATCCAATAGAACAATATAAAAGATTTAAAAGCCAAAATAAAGATAAAAATATAATTGATCAAGATTTTTTAAAAGCTTTAAAAATAGGTCTACCACCTACAGTAGGTATTGGTATAGGAATAGATAGATTAATAGCTTTATTAACAAATAATTTAAATATCCAAGAAGTTATATTTTTTCCTCAAATGAAATAAATTTTTTTTTTTATTTTTTTATTGTTTTTAAAAATAAATTATTATTTTGTGTTTTAGACATTTGATTAATTATTAATTCTATAGCATCTACGGGATTCATTTCAGATATATATTTTCTTAAGATAGACATTTTATTTAAAGTATATTTATCCAATAAAAGATCATCTCTTCTAGTACTTGAAGATATTAAATCTATAGCAGGAAATATTCTTTTATTGGCAATATTACGACTTAGTTGTAATTCCATGTTACCAGTCCCTTTAAATTCTTCAAAAATAACATCATCCATTTTAGATCCTGTTTCTATCATAGCCGTTGCAATAATTGTTAACGATCCACCATTTTCAATATTCCTTGCAGAACCAAAAAATTTTTTAGGTTTTTGTAACGCATTTGAATCTAGACCGCCAGATAATACTCTACCAGATGCTGGGGTAATATTATTATAAGCTCTTGCTAATCTTGTAATAGAATCTAATAATATAACTACATCATGCCCACATTCTACCATTCTCATTGATTTTTTTAATACTATATTAGCAACTTTTACATGGTTTTCAGGATGTTCATCAAAAGTAGATGATATAACTTCTCCATTAACACTTCTTTTCATATCAGTTACTTCTTCAGGTCTTTCATCTATTAATAGGATAATTTGATAAACTTCAGGATGATTTTTATCAATACAATTAGCACAATCTTTTACTAAATTAGTTTTACCAGCTTTAGGTGGAGCAACAATTAATGCTCTTTGACCTTTACCGATAGGAGAAAATAAATCAATTATTCTAGTAGATAAAGAAGAATATTTCCCTGATAAATTAAATTTTTCTATAGGAAAAAGAGGAATTAAATTTTCAAAGAAAAATCTATTAATAGTATAAGAAGGATGACATCCATTTATTTCAATTACTTTAATTAAAGGAAAATATTTTTCTTTATTTTTAGGGGGTCTAATAATACCTTTAATTGTATCGCCAGTCCTCATACCAAATAATTTAATTTTAGATTTAGAAACATATATATCATCAGGAGATGTTATATAATTATAATCTGAAGATCTTAAAAACCCATAATTATTAGGTATTATTTCCAATACTCCTTCACTAATAATTTTATTATTTTTATAATTATCTATTTTTTTTATTATTTTTTTTATATTATAAATACTATATTTTTTTCTAAGTTTTTTTTTTGAATAATCATATAATTTTTTTTTATTATTATAAGTTAACATTATTTTTTTTTATTTAATATTTTATATATATATTATTATTATACAATATATAATTGTATATATATGATTATAAATTGTATATTATAAATAACTAACCATAACTTTTAAATAAAAATGATTATTATTTTATTTTTCATGCTAATAATAAATTGTCTATTAGCTATAAGAACTAAACCTGATTACTTTTTTTAAATAGATATATAATAAAAGTATAATTAATATAAATATGTAATAATCCCTTATTTACGACCTTATACCTTTATGCGTACTATGTATGGGGTATAAGTATAAAATATAATTAAAATGTAAAAAAAATTATATGAAAATAAACATAGAATATTATGACGTTTCATTATTATCTAGTAGTGAAAAAATTAAATATTTTATAGATAATAATTTTTTTAATTTATTTTTAAATAAAAATAATTATGTAGATTATCTAAATCCAAAAATTAATATTTTATTAAAAAAAAATAGTAATAATAATTTTTTTATTTTTAAATTTTATTTTTTAGGGATTATTACATTAATATGTGATATTACATTAAATAAATTTTTATTTAAAATAAAAAAAAAAACAATATTAAATATTTCATTTAATAAAAATTTTAAAGAAGAGTCGGGAGATTATTTAGTATTACCATTATATACAAGAAAAGTTAATATCGCTCAATATCTATATGATACTATTATTTTAATGTTACCTATAAAAAAAATAGATCCTAAAATTAGAAAAACTATATATAATAAATAATTTAAATATTTATGGCACATCCAAAAAAAAAAACTTCTTTATCAAAAAAAAGAAAAAGAAGAACACATAAAAATAAATATAAAACTTTACCTTTATTTAAGAATAAAAATTTTACTCAAAGTTATCATAATATTAAAATAATAAAAAAAAATAATATTACAATATATTATTACAAAAATAAAAAAATAGTAATTTATAAATAAATATTTTTATTATATTTAATTTTATTTAAATAAAGACCATATGTAGGTACATTTATATTATATTTTATATTATTATTTTTAATTTCATTAATTAATTCATTAATAGTTTTTTTTTTAATACCTATTTCTATACATATAGAAATGATTATCCTAATCATTTTTCTTAAAAATCTATTAGATTTGATTTTAAATAATATATTATTCTTATATTTTATCCAATAAGCATAATATATATTACATTTATATTTTTGTTTGTTTTTACTACTATTACGATCTTTTATAGTAAATAAATTAAAATATTTTCTATTAATAATTATCCTAATGGCTTTATTCATAGATTTAATATTAATATTCTTATTATAATACCAATACCAATATAATTTATTTAAAAAAGGATATTTAAAGTAAGAGATATAATATTTATATATTCTATATTTAGCATTATATCTAGCATGGATATTATCTTTTATTTGGTATATATTTTTAATATTAATATTGGAAGATATTAATAAATTAATTTTATATAAAAACCATTTTTTTTCTATTAAACTATTATAATCAAAATGAGCAAACATAATATTAGCATGAACTCCACTATCGGTACGACTTGCTCCTATTATATTTATTTTTTTTCTTAAGATAATGTATAATTTATTTTCAATTTCTTCTTCTATAGTTTTACTGGTATTTGGTTGTTTTTGCCATCCATGATAATAATTTCCATTATAAGACAATTTAATTAAATATCTCATATTTTTATTTTATAAATTTAATCCTATTTTTTTCAATTTATTAATTATAATAATATTTTTTTTATTTATAAAATATTTTTTTATTTTATTAATTTTTTTTTCACCTAGATTTATTATATTTATTTTATTATTCATAATATCTTTAAAAAATTTATCAATAGAATTATATTTTTTATTTATTAATTTTGATAGATATAAACCAATATTAGGAATAGATAACGAAAATAAAATATTTGAAAATTTTTTATTCTTTGATTCTTTTATAGATAAAAGAATTTTATTAGATTCTTTATAAGAACAATTTAATAAAATTAACTGATTTAAATTTAATTTATAAATATCATAAACATAATTTATTATTTTTGTTTTAAGTAAAGTTTTTAATAAATTTATTCTAATATTTATATTCATACAATTTTTACTAATAAAATGTTTAATTTTTACTAGAGTTTGTTCTATACAATTGTTTTTATTTAAACAATAAATTTTATTTTTTTTTAAACTTAATAAATTTTTACAACTAGGACAATATAAAGGGAAATTTAAATATCTATAATTATAATTTACTTTTTTCCTATTTTTAAAAGTAATATTTTCTATTATTTTTGGAATAATATTACCACATTTTTTTATTTTTATTTTATCATTTATACATAAATTATATTTATTAAAAATATTACTATTATATAAGGTAGCTTGTTTTACTTTACTCCCACTAATATTTATAGGAGTAAATTTTACTATAGGTACTATTATCCCACTTTTACCAATTGTAAAAACAATTTTTCTAATTTTAGTTTTATATTCTTTATCTTTAAATTTATAAGCAATACACCATTTGTGAAAAATATTATTATATTTTATTTTATTTTGTATATAAAAATTATTTATTTTAATTACTATGCCATCTATAGGATATTTACTTTTATATATATTTTTTTCCCAATATTTTATAAAATTAATAATATCTTTATTATCTTTACATAATTTATAAGATTTTCTTTGATAATTAAAATAATTTTTGTTTAAAAATTCTATTACTTTAAATTGATTATTAATATAATTATTAAATTTTTTATTCGTTGTATATATTAAGTAAGGTATAAAATCTAATTTCTTTTTATAAAATATATTATTTTTATTATCTTTTATATTATGTATTATTCCATTTGCTGCATTTCTAGGATTAGAAAATTCTTTTAATCCTTGTTTACTCTTTTGTTTATTTAAAATAGCAAAAGCTTTTTTAGAATATACTATTTCTCCTTTTATATCAAAAAACTTAATATTTTTAATTTTTTTAAAAAAAAAAGGTATTCTTTTTAAATATAAAATATTATTAAAAATATTATTTCCATATTTACCATCTCCTCTTGTAATAGCATTACTTAATATACCGTATTTATAAATTAAACTTATAGCTAATCCATCGTATTTTAATTCACAAATATAATTATATTTACCTTTTATTTTAAATTGGTTTTTAATATTTTCTAACCATAAAACTAATTCTTTTTTATTATAAACATTATTAATAGAATACATTTTATAATTATGCTTAATAATTTTAATATTCTTATTAATTAGTAAATTATTATTAAGTTTTTTCGTAGGAGTATATTTATAATAATAATTATATTTTTTTTCTAATTTAATTAATAGTTTAAAAAGCTTATCATATTTATAATTTTTTATTCTTGGTTTATTTAATATATAGTATCTATAATTTTGTAGGTTTATATAATTTGATAATTTTATAATAAATTTTTTAATCTTATTATTCATTTATTTTTTAATAATTTTTAATATTCTATAATTATTATTTATATCTTTTATAAATTTAATTATATTATTACTATTAAATTTTTTACGTAAAAACAATATAATTTTCTTTTTAATTTCATTTGAAATTTCGAAATATATTATACCATTTTTATTTAATTTATATTTATAAAAATATAACATAATTTTTTTATAAAAAATTATTACATCATTATTTAAAACAAATATAGATTTATATGGTTCATAAAAAATATTAGTTTTAATATATTTATAATAATTATAAAATGAAATATATGGGGGATTACTAATAATTAAATCAAAAGATGGGATTTTTTTTAAAAACATTTTATATTTTTTTTTATTATTTAAAATATTAAATTTATAAAACTTTATATTGTTATAAATTTTATTTAATAAAAAATTTTTTTTAGTTTTATATAAAATTTTTTTTGAATAATCTAAGCAGTATATTTTTGAATTACGTATTTTTTTATTTATATAAATTGATATACATCCACTTCCTGTACCTATATCTAAAATTTTTAACGGTTTGTTGTTTATATTACTATTCCTTTTATTATTATTATAATCTCTAATTATTAAATTTACTAATTCTTCAGTTTCTTGCCTTGGTATAAAAACATTTTTATTTAAATTAATTTTGATACCATTAAAATAAGTATGGTGTATAATATATTGTATTGGATATCTATATTTTAATTTTAATAGGGCATTTATAAAAATAAAATATTTATTATTATTAATTTTTTTATTTTTTAAAGTATAATAATATAATTTATCTTTATTACATTTTAAAATATTTGTAAATAATATTATAAATAATTTATTTATTTCATATTTATTATAAATATTTTTTAATTTCTTTAAAAAAATAAAATAACATTTATTTATATTTATCATTACCCTATCTTATTTATTTTTTTTAACCCCAATTTTAAAATATAACCAATTAATTATAATATTTATTTTTAATAAAGGGCTTATTTAACTCTATATTATAAACATTTTAAATTATACCTGAACCTATTAATTCATTATTAAAATACCAAACTATAAATTGACCCGGGGTAATAGCAAATTGATTTTTATAAAATTTTACTAAAACTCCTTCTTTTTTTATTTTTAATAAAGCCTTTTGTTTAGTAATATTATATCTAATTTTACTCATAACTATTAATTCATTTTTTTTAGGTTTGACTATCCAATGTATAGTATTTTTTTTTATAAAAATAGTTTTTTTATATAAATCTATATGGTTTTTTTTACTTACATATATTATATTTTGTTTTATATTTTTTTTTAATAAATATAAAGGACATTTTTGTCCACTTACATTTAAATGTTTACGTTGTCCTATTGTAAAATAATATGATCCTAAATGAGTCCCTATTTTTTTATATTTATTATTATTATCTATATATATAATATCTCCTAGTTTTGTTTTTATTCTTTTTTTTAAAAAGTTTACTAAATTAATTTTACCTACAAAACATAATCCTTGGGAATCTTTTTTATTAGCATTATAAAAATTTAATTTTAAAGCTATTTTTCTAACTTTTTTTTTAGTTAAATTACCTAATGGAAATAAAGATTTTGATAATTGATATTGATTAAGACGACATAAAAAATAAGATTGATCTTTTATTTTATCATTACCTTCAAATAACCTATAATAATTATACCTTTTATCTTTTATTATCTTTGCATAATGTCCTGTTGCTATATAATCTACATTTAATTCAAGTGTTTTTTTTAAAAAAATCCCAAATTTAATTTCTTTATTACATATTATATCAGGGTTTGGTGTTAGTCCTTTTTTATATCCATTTACCATATAATTAATAACTTTTACCTTATATTTTTTTCTAAAATCTAAAACATAAAAAGGTATATTTAATTTTACAGATATTAACATAGCATCTCTTATATCTTCCCACATACAATCTTTATTATTCCAATTATACATATAAAATCCTATTACATTATATCCTTTTTTTTTTAATAAATAAGCCGATACACTAGAATCAACTCCCCCAGATAAAGCTACTGCTACGTTTTTTGGCATATAATTTATTATTATTTATTTAATAATAGGTAAAAAATTTTTATCTCCTTTTATTTTTTCAAAAAAAAATTTTTGATTTTTATTAATATTCTTAGGAGTCCATAAATTTATTTTTATTATTAAATTTCCATTAATATTTTTATTTTCATACGCTGGTAATCCTTCTCCTTTTAAATATAATTCTTCCCCAGATTGTATCCCTTTTGGTATTTTTATTTTTTTTATTACTCCATTTAAAGTTTTTATATTTTTATTACAACCTAATATAGCTTCAGGGATAGATATATATATATTTGTATATAAATTATTACCTATTCTTTTAAAATATTTATGTTTAATTATTTTAAAAATTATAATTAAATCTCCTGAATTTCCTCCAAAAGGAGCTTCATTACCTTTTTTATGGATTTTTAATACATCCCCATTATTTATACCTATTGGGACATTTATTTTAATATATTCTATTATTTTAATTAATCCTGTTGATGTTGCATTTGAAGGGATATTAATCATTATTTTACCAAGCCCTTTACAATAATTACATTGTATAGTAGTTTGCATTCTTCCTAAAAATGTTTTTGTAATATTAGTTATAACCCCTGTCCCATTACAATTTACACAACTTTTAATAATTATACCCGGAGCTAACTTCATTCTTTTTATTTTTAAAGTTTTACAATTTCCAAACTTAATATCTTCTAACGTAACTTTAATATTTATTTTTAAATTACTTCCTTTTTTGAATTTATAATTTTTTTTTTTTCTAAATCCAAAATCAGTAAAATTATCATTAAAAAGATCTCCAAAATTGGTAAAAATATCATCAATATTCATATTAATATTTTCATATTCAGCAGAAGATGCAGAATAAGAACTATTATAATAATTATTACTACTACCAAATTTATCATATTCTTCTCTTTTATTTTTATCCCCTAGTACACTATATGCTTCGGCTGCTTCTTTAAATTTTTCCTCAGCTACTTTTTTATTATTTATATTTTTATCAGGATGATATTTAATAGCTAATTTTCTATAAGCTTTTTTTATATCTTCTTGTGTAGAATCTTTACTTACACCTAAAATTTCATAATAATCTTTCATATATTAATTTAATTATTTAATTAATGTTTTTTTTTTTTTTTTTTTTTTTATTAACTACCTACAATTACCTTTGTACAACGAAGTATTTTATCATCAATATAATATCCTTTTTCTAAAATTTGGATTATTTTATTTTTCATTTCTTTTTTATCTTTTCTTTGTGAAATAGCATAATGATATTCTAAATTAAAATCATCACCGATTTTCGTATCTATTTTTTTTAACCCATGTGCTTCCAATATTTTTTTTAATTTTTTATAGATTAAATATATACCTATCCCCTTCTTTTCTGTTATTTTTTCTTCTTTTATTAAACGATCAAAATCATCTAATATAGGTAAAAAATTATTTATAATATTACTTTTATTAATTATAAATAAATCTTTTTTTTCTCTTTCAGTTCGTTTTTTAAAATTATCAAATTCTGCTAATGTTCTTACAAATTTATCTTCTAATAAATTTAATTTATTCTTATATTTTATTTTATAAATTTTAATTTTATTTTTTAATTTTTTATTTTTTTTTTTATAAATTTTAATTTTATTCATTTTTAATTAATATTTTTATTATTTTTTTATTATTTAATATTAAATTAATAATAAGATGATTCAAAATAAAATAAAAATTATGAAAACTTTTAAACAAAAAAAATATTCTAATTTAATTAATAATTATTTTAATAAATTATTTCTTTTAGAAAGCAAAACTAAATATAAAAACATTTTAATCACTGTATTATATGTTTATATTAATAAAATATTAAATTATTCAAAGATATATATAAGTATATACCCAAATATATATAATAATATTATTAAAAATAAATTAAATTTAAATAAAAAATATTATAAAAAAAAACTATCTTTTATTTTTAAAAATAAATTTAAAATACCAAATATTTATTTTTTATTATCTAATCAAAAAATATTAAATTTTATTAATTTTTATAAGTTTAATTTAAATTAAATAAAGTTTTTTTTAAATTTAAAATTTTTTCTATTATATCTTTAACTTTTTTTTTTTCTAATTCAATTATATCTTTTGGGGCATTTAATAAAAATTTTTTATTATTTAATTGTTTCTTAATATTAAATAAATATTTTTTATAAAATTTAATTTTTTTTAAAATTTTTTTTCTATTATTTTTTTTATCTAAATAAATATCTTTTTTTAAAATAAAAAAATTATATTTATTTAAAAATAAAAACCAATATTTATTTTGTTTTTTTATTTTGATACTTTTTATATATGAATATTTATATAATAAATTTATATAAATTTTTTTTAAAATTATTTTACTATCTTTTTTATCAATAAAAAGAATTATTTTTTCTTTTTTTACTTTTATTTTTTTTAACTCTTTTATTAAATTTAACGTATTATTAAATTTTTTTATAATATCTTTATTAAAGCCCTTTATTTTAGGCCAAGATGTATTTACTATATCTTTTTTTGTATTATTTAATCTAGACCATAGATATTCAGTTATAAATGGGATATAAGGATGTAATATTTTTAATAATATTTTATAATAATTTAAAGTAAATTTTTTAACTAATTTATTAATTGTATTATTATTAGGTTTAATAAATTCTAAATATATAGAACAAAATTTATCTTTAAATATTTTTTTTATTAAATTTAACGATTTATTTATTTTATAATTTTTTAATAAAATATTTAATTTATATAAATTATAATTTAATATATTATAAAACCATTTTATTATTAATAATTCTCCTTTTTCTTTTTTTTTATTTTTTTTTATATTATTTATTTTTAATATTAATTTATATGAATTCCATATTTTATTAATAAAATTTCTACCTTTTATACAATTTTTATCCTCAGAGAATATAAAATCTCTTTTATGATTATTAACTAAAATTCCTACTCTTAATGCGTCTGCTCCATATTTTTTTAATAACTTATATAAATTAGTATAATTTCCTAATGATTTAGATAATTTAATTTTATTTTTATCTCTAGCAATACCAGTAAAATAGATCGTTTTAAATGGGATACGTTTAATATAAAATGTACTAAACATTATCATTCTTAATACCCAAAAAAACAATATATCATATCCTGTTACTAATAAATCTATAGGAAAATAATATTTAAAATTATTATTTTTAATAAATATTTTTAAAGCTGCTATAGGTAACATCCACGATGAAAACCATGTGTCTAATACATGGGTATCTTGTTTTATTTTTTTTTTATTTATCCTATTTCTAGGATATTTATGTCTTAGAATTTTAATGGCTTCAGTTAAAGAATTAGCAGCTATACTTATCCTTTTCTCATTGTAATAATAATAATAAATAGGTATTTTATGTCCCCATATTAATCGTCTTGATATATTCCAATCTTTTAAATTTTTTATCCATTTATAAAATAAATTTATATATTTATTATTAGGAAATATTTTTATTTTTTTTATAAATTTTAAAGTTGGTTTTATAAATTTTTTTATTTTTAAAAACCATTCTAAAGATATTTTTTTTTCTATTATAGTATTCGTACGATCTGAATAACCTATTTTATTTATTACTTTTTTTTTTTTAATTAAATATCCTAATTTTTTTAATTTTTTATAAATTTTTTCTCGAACTTTAAATCTATCCATACCTTCATAATTCTTACTTACTTTATTTAAAGTACCATCTTCATTAAAAATATTAATTATTTTAATTTTATTTTTATTTTTTTTAAAAATTTTAAAATCTTTTTTACTATGTGCTGGGGTTATTTTTAAACACCCTGTACCTATTTTTTTATTAACAGATTTATCATATATAACTGGTATAATTCTATTTACTATAGGTACTATTAATTTTAATATTTTTTTTTTATATCTTTTATCTGTAGGATTTATACATACTGCTGTATCTCCAAAAATAGTTTCAGGTCTAGTTGTAGCAATCGGTAAATATTTCTTTTTATCTTCAGTAAAATATTTTATATAATATAAATAATTTGTTCGATGTTTATAAATAACTTCTTCATCTGAAATAGTTGTTTTTGCAATTATATCCCAATTTAATATTTTATTTCTTTTATAGATTAAACCTTTATTATATAACTTTATAAAAATTTTAATTACAAAATTATAATAATTTTTATCCATAGTAAATAAAAATTTTGTCCAATCACAAGAACAACCCATTTTTTTTAATTGATCAATTATTATTTTGTTATATTTTTTAGCCCATTTAAATATTAATAATTTTAATTTATTTTTTTTTAAATTATTTATACCATTATTTTTTAATATCTTTATAATCTTTATCTCTGTAGCAATAGATGCATGATCTGTCCCAGGAATCCAACAAACATTATAGCCCTTCATTCTTTTAATTCTGGCGTATATATCTAATATTGTAAATGGTAAAAGATGTCCTATATGTAAATCACCAGTTATATTTGGAGGTGGTAATAATAAATAATATGATTTTTTACCTTTATTATAGTTTGAATAAAAATATTTATTCTTTTCCCATTTATTATAAATAAATTTATCTATAAAATTAAAATTATACGTTTTCATATTTATAATAATCTACAAATTGTATAATAGACATTTTCGACGAATCTCCCTTTCTATATCCAGCTTTCAATATTCTTATATATCCTCCTTTTCTTCTTTTAATTTTATTTAAAATCTCTTTAAATAAAATATTTATTACTGTTTTATTTTTTAATTTCCTTAAAATTATTCTTTTTGTATGGATATTATTTTTTTTTAATTTATTTATTATTGGTTCTATATATTTTTTTAAAACTTTAGCTTTAGATAATGTTGTATATATAGATTTATAAATTATTAAAGAACATGACATATTAGATAACATACTTTTCCTATGAGAATATTTCCTACTTAAATGATTATTTTTTTTATTATGTTTCATCTTAATTATAATTAAATATGTTTATTTTTATAATATTTATTTTTATTTATAAAGTTTTTGTATATTTTAATTAAAATTCTACATGATTTTAAAAGAGAGATAATAGGAGATATTGTACCATCTGTTCTTATATTTAAATATAAAATTTCTTTACTATATTTATTTTTATTTTTATTTTTATAAAAATTTTTTACTTTAAATGATACATTTTTTATAGGTGTATAAATTGAATCTATTGGTATAAAATCTTTATATTTTTTCTTTTTGTCTGCAGGTAAATATCCTTTACCTTTATCAATTATAAATTCTATACTAATTTTTTTTGATTCGTCTTTATTACATATTACTAATTCTTTATTTACAATTTCAAAATATTTAGAAAATTTATCTATATCTCCTGCATAAATTTTATTTATTTTATTTTTTATTTTTATATTTATTTTTTCCCTGTTAATTTTTATTTTTTTTTTTAATTTTAATCTTATTTGTTTAAAATTTAAAATTATGGAAGTAACATCTTCTACTATACCATTTATAGTACTATATTCATGTAAGACACCTTTTATTCTAAAATAACTAATAGTATATCCATATAATGATGATAATAAAATTCTTCTTAAAGAATTACCAATAGTTATCCCATATCCACTATAAATAGGATATATTTTAAATATACCTAATCTAAGTGTATTTTTTAATACAAAAATTTTAAAGTTCATAAACTTATTTTGAATAAAATTCTATAATTAATTGAGGATTTATTTTTTCATTTATATCAGTTCTTAGAGGTAATCTTATACATTTAGCTTCACATTCAGTATTATTAAATAATAACCAACTTTTAATATTAGATTTAGTTATTTTTAATGAATTTATTATATTTATATTACTTTTAATTTTATCTTTTATTTTTATCGTATCTCCAATATTAATTTTATATGATGGTATATTAATTACTTTATTATTAACTAAAATATGTTTATGACTTACTAATTGTCTTGCAAATGATCTAGATTTAGCATATCCTATTCTATAAACAACATTATCTAATCTAAGTTCACACATTTGTAATAATAAATCTCCTTTTATACCTTTTTTCTTATTTATAAATTTTAACATTTTTTTTAATTGTTTTTCTAATATACCATATATATATTTTAATTTTTGTTTCTCTAATAATTGTATATGATAATTAGATTTTTTTCCTATTCTTTTTCTTAATAAACCATGTTGTCCAGGTGGATATTTTTTACGTTGAAAATATTTTTTATTTCCATAAATATATATACCAAATTTTCTAGATATTTTATTTCTAGGTCCAATATATCTTGCCATTTATTATAATTTATTTTTTTTTTTTAAATTTATTTTAAATTCTTCTTTTTTTAGGGGGCCTACATCCATTATGAGGTAAAGGAGTTTTATCTTTAATTGATAAAATAGTTATGCCATTATTACTTATTGTTCTAATAGCTGAATCTCGTCCTATCCCTGGCCCTTTTATTATTACATCTACTTTTTTTATACCATAAAATAAACATTGGTCAGAGATATTTTGAGCAGTTTTTTGACCAGCATATGGTGTATTTTTCTTAGACCCTCTAAATTTCATTTTACCAGAAGAAGACCACGCTAAAACATTACCACTTTTATCAGTTAAACTTATAATAAGATTGTTAAATGTCGAATGTATATAAATATCACCAAAATTAATATTTCTTTTTACTTTCTTTTTTTTTTTATTTTTTTTTACCATAAACTTTATTTTTTAATTACTTTTTTTTTATTAGCTATTGTTTTCCTTTTACCTTTTCTAGTTCTTGAATTATTTTTAGTCCTTTGACCTCTTAATGGTAACCCCAATCTATGTCTTATACCTCTATAACAACCTATATCTTTTAATCTTTTTATATTATATTGGATTTCTGTTCTTAATTCACCTTCTATTTTAATATTTTTTGTTATATATTTAATTATTTTTTGTAATTCTTTTTGATTCCAATCTTTTACCTTTTTATTAATATCTATATTATTAATTTCTAAGATTTTTTTAGCAGTATTCTTACCAATACCATAAATATATGTTAAAGATATTAATCCTTTTTTATTATTTGGTAAATTTACTCCAGATATTATTGCCATATTATTATCCTTGTTTTAATTTAAATCTAGGATTTAATTTATTAATTATCCTTAAAATCCCTTTTCTTTTAACTATTTTACAATTTTTATTTCTTTTTTTTAACGAAACTACTGTTTTCATAAAAAAATATTTTTTAATATCTATATTTAATTCTACCTTTTTTATCATAAGGAGAAAGTTCAACTTTTACTTTATCTCCAGGTAATATTTTAATAAAATTTCTTCTAATTTTACCAGAAATATGTCCTATTATTATAAAATCTCTTTTAATTTTTATTTTAAACATTGCATTAGGTAAAGCTTCTATTACTTTACCATTTACTAATATATTTTTTTGTTTTACCATATTTTTTTTTATTTTAATAATTTTAATTTATTACCATTTTTTAATAATTTTTTATAAGCTTTTTTACTAAACTTATTTGCATATATCATTATTTTATGATTTAATGTACCATTAGATAAAATTTTTATTTTTTTATTTTGTTTTATTTTTTTTATTTTTATAAGATTTTGTTTATTAATAATTTTTATTTTGTTTTTTAATACTATATTTTCTATGTCATTAAGATTAAAAATTTGATATTTTTTATATTTTTTTTTTAATCCAAATTTCGGTATTCTTTTATATAATGGAGTTTGACCTCCTTCAAATCCTTTTTTTTTTGAATATCCTGATCTAGATTTTTGACCTTTATGTCCTCTACCACAAGTTTTACCACCTCCTGCAGAATTTCCACGACCTATTCTCTTTTTTTTTTTAATAGATCCTTTTTTAGGATATAATTTATATAATCCCATATTTATTTCTATTTATTTTTATAATTTCATATTGCTCATTTAAAGATTTTAAAGCATAATACGTTGCTTTGACACAATTACATACATTCGATGATCCAATAAATTTAGTATATATATTATTTATACCAGATAATTCTAATAAAATTCTAGCAGAACTACCTGCTATTATGCCTGTCCCTTCCCTGGCTGGATATAAATAGATTTTAGTACTACAATATTTAAACATAAATTCAAATGGTATCGTTTTATTTTTTATTGGAACAATTATTAAATTTTTATTCGCTTTTACTGATGCTTTTGAAATAGAATCAGAAATCTCTTTAGATTTTCCTACCCCATATCCTACTAATCCTTTATTATCTCCTTTAACTACTATTGAGGTAAAACTAAATTCTCGCCTACCTTTAGTAACTTTACATACTCTTTTTATCTTTACTACTTTTTCTTTAATACTTAAATTATTAAATGAAAAAAATAATTTTTTTTTTTTAATTATCATTTTAATTACAAATTATATTTTAATTCCACCAGATCTTATATTTTCTATTAAGACTTTTATTCTCCCATGATATTTTCCTCCTTTATTATCATAATATGCTTTTTTTATATTATGCTTTTTCATTTTCTTAGCTATACCTAATCCTACTATTTTTGATTTATCAATTTTAGTTATTTTTTTATTTTTATATTTATCTATTTTTAAAGAAGAATAAGATGTTATTGTTTTTCTTTCTATATCATCAATAATTTGTACATAAATTTCTTTATTACTTTTAAATATTGAAATTCTATGTAGAATTTTATTATTTTTTATTTTCATTTTTATATTCTATACTGTTTTACCAGGTTTTAATATTATATTTTCATTTTTATATCTTATACCTTTCCCTTTATATCGGTCAGGTTTCTTTAAAGACCTTATTTTAGAAGCAACTATCCCTAGTAATTGATTATCTATACTATGTAAATTTATAATATAATTAGCTCCTTTTATATAATCTATTGTAATATTAATTTCTTTACATACATGAAAAATTATATTATGTGAATATCCTAAATTTAATATTAAAATACGACCTTTTTTATAAACTTCTGCTTTATATCCGACTCCTATTAATTCTAATTGTTTTTTAAATCCTTTTGTAACTCCATAAATCATATTATATATTAACATTCTATATAACCCATGTAATCCTTTATATTTGTTATTTTTATTTATTAAATTTATTTTATTTTCTTTAATTAAAATCTTTATATTTTTATTAATTTTAATTTTTAATTTTCCTAATTTCCCTTTTACAGATATCTTATTATATTTTACTTTAATATTTATATTTTTAGGAATTATTATAAATTTATTTCCAATTCTTGACATTTACTTTTTTATTTTAATAAATTGTACATAAAATTTCTCCACCGATTTTTCTCTTAACAGCTTCATAACCTGTCATAACTCCTAATGAAGTAGAAATAATAGATATCCCATATCCATTTAATATTTTTTTTATATTTTTATATTTTAAATATTTTCTTAAACTAGGTTTACTTATTCTTTTTATATTTATTATAACTGATTTATTATTAATATATTTTAAATATATCTTTATTTTATTATATTTTTTATTATTTATCCTATATAATTTATAAGATTTTATATAATTATTATTATATAAAACTTTTGTTATATTAATATTTATTTTTGAATAATTTGCTTTAACATTTTTTTTTTTTACATTATATGCATTTCTTATCAATGTTAAAAAATTTCCTATTGTATCCATAATTTAATTACCAACTTGCTTTTTTTATTCCTGGGATTAACCCATTAGAAGATAATTCTCTAAATACTATTCTAGATATTCCAAAAAATCTAATGTATCCCCTAGATCTACCTGTAATTTTACATAAATTTCTTATTCTTACTTTAGATGCATTTTTAGGTATCTTTTGTAAATCTAAATATTTTTTATTTTTTATTAAAAAATTTCTTTTTTTATAATATTTTTTAAATAATTTTTTTCTTTTAATTTGTCTTGCTTTTATTGATTCTTTTGCCATATATATTATCATTTTTAAAAGGTAATCCTAAATATTTTAATAAAAATTTAGAATCTATATTTTTATTAGTATTAGTTACAAATGTTATATTCATTCCATGTATTTTATTTACTTTATCAAAATTAATTTCAGGGAAAATTATATGTTCTTTAATCCCTAAATTATAATTACCATATCCATCAAAACTAGTTTCTTTTAACCCATTAAAATCTTTAGATCTAGGTAAAGCTATTGATATTAATCTATCTAAGAATTCATACATTATATTATTTCTAAGCGTTACCATACATCCAATTGGAATTCCTTTTCTTAATTTAAACCCTGAAATATCCTTTTTAGAATATCTATATATTGCTTTTTGACCTGTTATTAATTCTAAATTTGTCAAAATATTATTAATATTATTCTTTATTCCTAGACCTACTCCTATATTTATAACTATTTTTATTAATTTAGGTACTTCCATAATATTTTTATATTTATTTTTTTTTTGTAATAAATATATTATTTTATTTTTATATTTTTTTTTTAATCTTGGTATATACATTTATTATTTTTTATCATTAATATTATTAATTAAAATCGTTTTAGATTTTTTACAAATACGTCTTTTTATACCATTAATAAATTTAAATCCTATTCTAGTTTGAACATTTAATTTAGGATCTAAAATAGCTATATTTGAAATATTTATTTTATTTGGTTTTATTAATATCCCTCCTTTATTATTTTTATTTCTCTTAATATATCTTTTAATATTTTTAATACCACTTATATTAACTTTACTCTCTTTTTTAAAAATTTTATGAATTTCTCCTTTTAATCCTTTATATTTACCTGCTATTATAATAATTTTATCACCTTCTTTAAATTTTAACATTTATTTTTTTTTATTTATTTTTTTATATTACATAATTTGATAAAGAAATTATCTTCATATATCCTTTATATCTTAATTCTTTTGCCACTGGACCAAATATTCTAGTTCCTTTTATTTCTTTGTTTTCATCTAATAAAATACAAGCATTATCATCAAAAGAAATAAAAGTCCCATCTAATCTAAGTATTTTTTTTTTTACTCTTACTATTATCGCTCTATATTTTTCGCCCTTTTTAATACTACTTTTTATAAATACTTTTTTTACTGTTACTATTATATTATCTCCTATACTAGCATATTTTTTATTACTTCCCAATATCCTTATTAATAATACTATTTTTGCCCCTGTATTATCAGCGACTTTTAATGTCGATTCTTGTTGTAACATAATATTATAATTTAATTTTTTATATTATTTGTTTTATAATCCAAGATTTAGTCTTACTTAATGGTCTTACTTTCATAATTACTACATTATCACCGATTTTTGTTAAATTTTTTTCATCATGAGCATAAAATTTTTTATTTTTAAAAATTATTTTTTTATACTTTTTATGTATAATTCTTTTTTTATATAAGACAATCCTAGTTTTATTCATTTTATCACTTATAATAATACCTTTCTTCAATTTTATATTAATTTTATTTATCATTTTTTTTTTACTTTAAAAAAAACTATCATATAGAATATATTTCGTTTTTATAGGTAATTTTTGAGAACATAATCTTAAAGCTTCTTTAGCTATTTCTTCTGATACTCCATTTATTTCAAATAATATACGTCCTGGTTTAACAACTGCAACATAATATTCTACAGTCCCTTTCCCTTTACCCATTCTTACTTCCTGAGGTTTTTTTGTAATTGGTTTATCTGGGAATATATTTATATATAAATTTCCTTCTCTTTTCATATACCTAGTACCAGCAACTCTTGCTGCCTCTATTTGTTTTTCTGTTATATATTTTGCTTTATCTATAGATTGTAATCCATATAAACCAAAATTTAATCTATATCCTCTTTTAGCATTTCCTTTCATTCTACCTTTTTGTCTTTTTAAAAATTTTTTTTTTGGCATTTATTTTTTTTTTTTTAATAAATTTTTTTTTTATTTGAAAATAACTATTATAAAAACTAGATAAATCTTTTGTATTATTATATATTATATTTTTCATAATCCAAACCTTTACTCCTATTTTACCATAAGTCGTTTTAGCTTCTGAAAACCCATAATCTATATTAGATCTAAATGTTGATAATTTAATAGTCCCTTGTTTATAGATCTCTCTTCTAGCCATTTCTGCCCCATTTAATCTACCTGATATTTGTATTTTTATACCTTTAACTTTATTTTTCATAGTATTATAAATAGATAATTTTATCGCTTTTTTATAAGATACTCTATTAACGATTTGTCTACAAATATTTTTAGATACTAATAATGCATCCTTTTCAGGACGGACTATATCTATAACATTAATATAAATACTTACTTTTTTATTTATAATTATTTTTTTTATATTAGATTTTAAATACTCTACTTCCTTCCCTTTTTTCCCTATAACTATAGCAGGTTTAGAAGTACATATTGTAATGACCATTTTATTTCTAGTTTTTTCTATAAAAATACTAGAAATACAATATTTATTTACAAATCTATTATTAATATAAGTTCTAATATCATAATCTTCTTTAATATTATCTAAATAATTATTTACCCACATAGATTTCCAACCATATATAAATCCTAATCTATTAGCTATTGGATTTGTTTTTTGTCCCATTTTTTTTGTTTATTATTAATTTAATATGACTTCTTCTATTTTTTATTAAAATACTTCTACCCTGAGAAACATATTTTATTTTTTTTTTTATACCAGCACTATTAACTAAAATATTTTTAATATATAATTTATCTTCAGATATATTTATATTAGTTTTGTTTTTATAATTTGAAATCGCTGATAAGATTAATTTTATTAATATATTAGATATTTTATTACTTATATAATTTCTTAATATATTTAAAGAATAATTTAAATTTTTACCTTTTATTATATTTATTACACTTCTTATTTTTCTAGGAGAAATTTTTACATATCTCAATAATGAATATATTTCTTTAGTTTTGTTTATTTTATTTGAAGATATTCTTTTCCTTTTTCCCATTTATTTAATTATTTTTTTTTATTTCCAGAATGTCCTTTAAATATTCTTGTAGGAGAAAATTCTCCTAATTTACATCCAACCATATTTTCTGTTATATATATAGAAATAAATCTATTACCATTATGGACTAAAAATGTATTTCCAACAAATTCTGGAGTTATTATTGAATTCCTTGCCCAAGTTTTTATTTTTTTTTTAATTTTTAAAGTATTATTTAATTTTACTTTTTTAATTAATTTATAATTTATATAAGGTCCTTTTTTAATTGATCTTGACATTTACTTTTTATTTATGATATATTTAGTAGTTATATTTTTTTTTCTTCTAGTTTTAAATCCTTTAGAAGGTATCCCTTTATAACTTTTAGGATGTCCACCAGAAGCTTTACCTTCTCCACCCCCCATTGGATGATCAATAGGATTCATAGCAACCCCCCTAGTCCTTGGTCTTTTACCTACCCATCTATTATTACCAGCTTTTTTTAATTTTTTAAATTTATGTTCACTATTTGAAATTGATCCAATAGTTGCCATACAATCTAATAATACCATTTTTTTTTCATTTGAAGATAATTTAATAACAGCATATTGTTTTTCTTTTGAAATTATAATAGAAAAAGATCCCGCACTCCTTGAATAAATAGCCCCTTTCCCTGGTATATTTTCTACACAAGATACTACTGTACCTATTGGGATTTTACTTAATGGCCCCGTATTTCCTATAATAAAATTTGTTAAATTTTTAGAAGATATTACCTTATCACCTATTTTTAATCCTTTTAAAGTTAAAATATATCTTTTTACTCCATCTTTATAATATAATAAAGATATATAAGAAGATCTATTAGGATCATATTCAATAGTTTTTACTAATGCTTCTATATCAAATTTATTCCGCTTATAATCAATTATTCTATATTTTTGTTTATGTCCACCTCCTCTATGTTTAACTGTAATACGTCCTTTATTATTCCGTCCTCCTGTTTTCCTTTTACCAATAATTATTTTTTTGGGGTTATTCTTTATATACTTCATTTTTATTTATTTGAAAATAAATTTTTTTTTTATTAATTTTGTTAAATTTAACTATTATTTTTATTTTTTTTTTATATTTATTTTTTATAATATTTATTTTATTAACCTTCAAATTATAATTTTTTAAAAAATATTCTTTTAATTTTATTTTATTTATATTTTTTTTATTTAATATAAAACTATATTTTTTTTCTTTTAAAAAAATATTAATAGTTTTTTTAGTTTTTAATATTGAAAGGAATAATTTCATAACGATATTTCTAAAATATTATTAATTATATATTTTTCTATTTTTTTACCTACAAATATTATATAATCAGATTTTAAAACATTAAAATAATTAATATTTTTTTTATAATTAATTAATATATTATTAAGATTATTTATAGACATTAATAAATTTTTATAAATATTATCTGTTATAATTAAATATTTTATATTTTTATTTTTTATATTTATATTTTTAGACATAAAATATAAAATTATTTTTTTAGTTTTATATGACAAATATTTAAATTTATTAATTATATATATTTTATTATTTAAAATTTTATCTATTATTAATATTTTTTTAACTTTTTTTTTTATATTTTTATTTATTTTTATTTTATAATCTCTTTTCCTTGGTCCAAATATTCTACCACCACCTTTAAAAATAGGATTTTTAATATCCCCTTTTCTTGCATTACCTAAACCCTTTTGTTTAGTAATTTTTCTCGTACTCCCTTTAACTTCACTTCTTTCCTTTGTTTTACTATTTCCCTTTCTTTGAGAATTTAAATAAGATTTTACATAAAGATATATAAGATGATTTTTATTTTTTATTTTACTATATAGTAAAATTATTTTTTTTTTAATTTCATTCTTATTAATTATTTCCATTTTCTAATTATTAAAAAATTATTTTTTTTCCCTGGTATCGATCCTTTTATTAATAATAAATTTTTTTTATAATCAATATCTAATATTTTTATTTTTTTTATAGTTATTCTTTTATTACCCATCCGACCCGCCATTTTTAATCCTTTAAAGACTCTAGATGGTGATGATCCTGCTCCAATAGATCCAGGCGATCTTAATCTATTATGTTGTCCATGAGTTTTTCCTCCTACGCCTGAAAAATTATATCTTTTTACTACTCCTTGAAATCCTTTTCCTATACTATTACCAACAATATCAATAAATTTTATTTTATTAAAATAATTTAAATCAATAAATTTTTTATTTTTTAAAAATTTAAAATCTTCATTAGATAAATTATTAATTTCAATTAACTTTTTATAATTATCTGTTTTATACTTTGAAAATAAACCACTTAATGGTTTATTTATTTTTTTTATTTTTTTATATCCTAATAATAGTTTATAATTTCCTTTATTTATTTTTTTTATAAATATAATTTTATTAGGGGATGATTTTATAATAGTACAAGGATATTTTTTTTTATTTATAAAAAGAGTAATCATCTTAATTTTTTCCCCAAATATTTTAATCATTTATTTATATTTTTATTTTAACATCAACCCCCCTAGCTAATTCTATTTTCATTAATGCATTTATCGTTTTAGTATTTGCATTTATTATTTCTAAATATCTTATATGTATTGATAATATAAATTGTTCTCTAGATTTTTTATGTACATGTGGAGATTTCAATACAGTAAAATATTTTTTTTTAGTAGGTAATGGAATTGGACCATTTATTATTACTCCTGTATATTTAATACTTTTTATTATATTTTTTATAGATTTTTCTAATAAAATATAATCATATGATTTTAATTTTAATTTAATTTTTTCATTCATTTTTATTAATTAATTTATTCATTATATCTTGTGATAATTCTTTATAATGAGAAAAAGTCATATTAGATGTTGCTCTACCCGAAGATAAAGATCTTAAATTTGTTACATATCCAAACATTTCTGATAAAGGAACTAAACTTTTTATTAATTTATTATTATTTATATCTAATATCTCTTTTATAATTCCTCTTCTTTTATTAATGTCACTTACAATATTACCCATATTTTCATTATTACATATAATTTCTAATTTCATTATAGGTTCCATTAATACAGGATTAGTTTTTATTGTTGATTTCTTAAATCCATTTTTTGCCGCTATTTCAAAAGATAATGTATCTGAATCTACTGGATGATATGTCCCGTCTAATAATATTACTTCCATAGATACCACTTCATATCCTAATAATGGACCTATTTTCATAGATTCTTTAAATCCTTTTTTTATCGATGAAATAAATTCTTTGGGTATATTTCCTCCTTTTACTTTATTTATAAAACTTAATCCTTCTCCTTTTTCATTAGGACCTATTGTAAATAAAATGTCGGCGTATTTCCCTCTACCTCCTGTTTGTTTTTTATAAATTTCTCTATATTTTATTTTTTTTTTTAATTTTTCTTTATACTCTACTTTTGGTATCCCTTTTTTTAATTTTATATTATATTCCCTTTGAATTCTATCAATTATTATATCTAAATGTAATTCCCCCATACCATAAATAATAGTCTCACTTGTATTTTTATCAATTTTAACTTTAAAAGTTGGATCTTCTTCTAATATCCTAGATAATGCTACACACATTTTATCTAAATCTATTTTATTTTTGGGTTCTATAGATATACCTATAACTGGATTTGGAAATTTAATTTTTTCTAATTCTATAAGATTTTCTTGACTACATAATGTATCTCCTGTTTTTATATTTTTTAATCCTACAGCAGCAAATATATCCCCTGCTATTATCATATTAATTGGTATTTGTTTATTCGCATGCATCTGATACATCCTAGAAATTTTTTCTTTTTTTTTTGTACGTATATTATAGACATAATCTCCTAATTTTAACATCCCAGAATACACTCTTATAAATACTAATTTCCCTACAAATTTATCACTAGAAATTTTAAAAACTAATGAACTAAAAAAACTTTTTCTTTTAGGATAAATTATGCATTTTTTATTAGTTAATAAATTTTTACCAATAATTTTTTTAGAATTTAAAGGAGAAGGTAAAAATAAACATATATAATTTAATAACATTTGTACCCCTTTATTTTTAAAAGAAGACCCACATAAAACAGGAATTAAATTCATGTTTATTGTTTCTTTTTTAATAATTTCTAAAATTTTATTATTTTCTATTTTTTTATTCCTTAATATTTTATTTAATATTTCATCATCATATTCAGCTAATTTTTCTAATAATTTAACTCTATATTTTGATGTAATTTCTTTCATTTTATTAGGTATGTTTTTAATATTATATTTCATTCCAAAATTTTTTTCCTCCCATATAATATATTTATTTAAAATTAGATCTATTATCCCAATAAAATTCTCGTTTTTAAAATAAGGTATTTGTAATATAATTGGATTACAATTTAATTTGTTTTTTATATCCTTACAAACATTAAAAAAATTAGCACCTTTTCTATCCATCTTATTTACATATGCTATTCTAGGTATTTTATATTTATTAGCTTGATTCCATACTGTTTCAGATTGAGGTTCAACTCCTTCAACGGCACTAAATAATACTACCATACCATCTAATATTCTTAATGATCTTTCAACTTCAACAGTAAAATCAACATGTCCTGGGGTATCTATTATATTTATATAATATTTTTTTTTTTTATATTCCCATACACATCTAGTAGCAGCCGATGTTATTGTTATTCCTCTTTCTTGTTCTTGAATCATCCAATCCATTGTAGTATTTCCTTCATGAACTTCTCCTATTTTATGATTAATACCTGTATAAAATAATATTCTTTCTGTTGTAGTAGTTTTACCCGCATCTATATGAGCTACTATACCTATATTCCTAGTAAATTTTAATTTATTCATAACTATTTTTTTTTATATATTATTGTTAAAATTTAAAATGTGAAAAGGCTTTATTTGACTCTGCTATTTTATGTATTTGATTTTTTTTTTTAATAGTTTCTCCTATCCCATTATATGTTAAAATTATCTCTTTGGCTAATCTTTTAAACATTGATTCATTTTTTTTTTTCTTAGAATTTAAAATTAACCATTTAATAGATAAATATATTTTCCTTTTATTATTTATTCTAATAGGCATATTATATGTAGCTCCTCCAATTTTCCTTGTTTTTATTTCAACTTCTGGTGATCCATTATTAATAGCTATTTTTAAAATTTGTAAAGGGTTTAAATTTTTATTTTTAAATTGTTTTTCAATATAATTTAACGTTTTATAAAATATTTTATTAGCAATATTTTTCTTTCCATTTCTCATAATATTATTTATAAAATATGTGACTAATTTACTTTTATATTTTATATCACGTTTATATTTTTTTTTATTTCTTTTTATTTTTCTCATTATCTTTAATATATTTAGTACCATATCTACTTCTACTTTTTTTTCTATCTTTTACTCCTGCTGTATCCAATGTTCCTCTTATAATATGATATTTAACACCTGGTAAATCTTTTACTTTTCCTCCTTCTACTAATACCATAGAATGTTCTTGTAAATTATGTCCTTCACCTTTAATATATGCATTTATTATAGTCCCTTTTGTAAGTTTTACACGTGCAATTTTTCTTAAAGCAGAATTTGGTTTTTTAGGAGTTGTTGTATAGACTTTTAAACAAATACCCTTTTTTTGAGGACACTTATTTAAAGCAGGGGATTTACTTAAAACATTAGTACGTTTTCTTTTTTTTTTAATTAACTGATTTATTGTAAGCATATAAATTATTATATTTTATTATTAATTATTAATATATTTAAATGTAGATAATATTTTTGTTTTATTATTTATAATTGCAATATTATGCTCAAAATGAGCTGAATTTTTATTATTTAATGTTTTATATGTCCATTTATCTTTTGATAATCTTATTTTCTCGGACCCTATATTTACCATCGGTTCAATTGATAAAACTAAACCATTATATAAAGATATACCTGTATTAGGGACTCCATAATTAGGTACATTTGGTAACTCATGTAAAGATTTTCCTATACCATGACCTATCAAATCTTTTACTATAAATAGTTTATTTTGTTTTATATAATTTTCTATATTATATCCGATATCACCTATAGTATTACCTATTTTACAATTTTTAATACCTATATATAAAGATTTTTTTGTTATATATAATAATCTTTTATTTTCTTTAGATATTTCCCCTACTGCATATGTATATGCGATATCACTATAATATTTATTTTTATATACACCACAATCTATACTAATAATATCTCCTTCATTCAGATATAAATTCCTAGGTAATCCATGGACAACTTCATAATTAATAGAAGTACATATAGAATAAGGATAATCATACAATCCCAAAAATGCTGGAAATCCTCCATTATCCATTATATATTCCTTTGCTATTTTATCTAATGATAATAAATTTACCCCAGGATATATATGTTTAGATAATATACCTAGTGTTTTAGAAGATAATATAGCGTTTTCTTTAATTATATTAATTTTATCTATCATTTGTTTATTGTTTTTTTTACAATAATTAAATAAATTTAATATAATTTATTTAATTTAATCATATTTTATGGGTAGTACTAGATTCGAACTAGTGACCTTTTGCTTGTAAGGCAAATGCTCTAAACCAACTGAGCTAACCACCCCTTTTATTTTTTTTTTATAATAAATATTATATTTAATAATATAAATTATTAATATAATAAAATAAATTTAATAAATTAATTTTTCCTTTAGTAAATATATAAATATGTTTTAATATAATATTATCATTTATATATTTAATTTTATTCCATTTTAAATAATTTTTCTTCATATAATTAGCAATATAATATATATATATTATTTTTATTTTTTTTAAATTTATTTGTTTTATTTTTTTTAAAATTTTTTTTATAAATATTCCATAGTATTTATATATATATATAATTTTATTTTTTCTTAATAAAGAAAAAAAAAAATTTTTATTTATTATATAATTTTTTAATAATATTTTTTTTTTAATTAAATTATATAAAAGGATTATTTGTATAAATATTTTATTTTTAAATTTAAAAATAATATTTTTAATATTCGTACTTATATTAAAAATATAATATAAAATATAATTTAAATATTTAGTAATAACTTTCTTGTTTTGTTTCTTGCCTATTATTTTAATTATTTTTTGAAAATTACGTCCATATACTGGATTAATTATTTTTTCCCTTAAAGTATTGTATTCCATTATTTTATAAATTATTATTTATATACTTACTTTGAAATAAAAAAAAATATTTTATGTCGAATATTTGTCGTTTTACTAACAAAAAACCTTTAAATGGATATAAAAAATCAAATTCAAATAAAAAAACTAAAAGATGGTTTAAAATAAATTTATTAAAAAAAAAGATATATAATATATCTAAAAAAAAATGGATAAAATTTAAAATATCAACGACAGGTTTAAGATTAATAAAAAAAAAAGGATTATCTTTCTTTAATAAATAAAAAAAAAATATATGTCAAAGAATAGAAAAATAATTATGTTAGTATGTACAGAAGAAAAGGAAAAAAAAAATAAATCTATATATTATACTATAAAAAATAAAAAAAATAAAAATAAATTAAAATTAAAAAAATTTAATTATTTTATTAGAAAACGGACTTTACATAAAGAAATTTAATATAAATTAATAATATGAAAATTAAAAATAATAATAAAATTAAATATATAAAAATGATAAAAAATAAAAAAAAAATATATACTTTTGTAGAAAGATTTTTAAATATAGAATATATAAGAAAAAAACTTAAATTATAATAATTATTTTAGTTTATTATTTTTAATAAATAATAAATAAATTTATCTATTTCATTATAATTATTATATATACCTAAACTAATTCTAATACTACCCTGTTTAATATTTAATTTATTAAATAATGGTTGTGCACAATGATATCCTGTTCTTACATATATACCATAATTATTTAATATATAACCCACATCAAAACTATTTATATTTTTTATATTAAATGATAAAATAGAAGAATTATTTATTTTATCTGTACCATATAAAATTATTTTATTAATTTTTAATAATTTATATTTTATATAATCTAATATTTTTTTTTCATATAAATAAATATTATATAAATTTATTTTATTTAAATATTTTAATACTGAATAAAATGAAATAATAGAAGAAATATTTGGTGTCCCTGCTTCAAATTTATTTGGTATTTTTAAATATAATCTTCTTTTTAAATTTACATCTTTTACCATATTCCCCCCTAATTGATATTTTTTTAATATTTTTAATTTTTTTTTTTTTCCATATAAAATTCCTAATCCCGTAGGCCCGTAAATTTTATGAGCCGAAAAAACAAAATAATCTATATTTAATTCTTGAACATCTATAGGTATATGACCAATAGATTGAGCTCCATCTAATAAAATTAAAATTTGTTTATTAAATCTTTTAATAGTTTTTACTATATTTTTAATAGGTAAAATAGTCCCAAAAACATTTGATATATGAGTAATAGAAATTAATCTTGTATTCTTATTTAATTTTTTACTAATATCTTTTAAAGAAATATTATATTTTTTATTTATATTTATAATATTTATTTTTTTTATTTTTTTTATTTTTTTTAATTTTAACCATGGTAATATATTAGAATGATGTTCTAAATATGTAATTATAATCTCATTATTTTTAGTAAATTTTAAACTATTAGAAATTAAATTAATTGATTCAGTAGTATTTTTAGTAAAAATTATTTCATTTTTACTTTTTGCATTTATAAATTTTTTAATATAATTTCTAGTTTTGTTTATTAAAATAGTAGTTTTATTACTTAAATTATTATTATATCTATTAATATTAGAATTATAATTATAATAATAATATTTTATACTATTTATTAAATTTTTTGGTTTTTGAGTAGTAGAAGCATTATCTAAATATATTATTTTATTATTAAATTTTTTATTATATAATATTGGAAAATTTAATCTTATCTTTTTTATTTCTTTTTTATTTAACATATTAATTTATTATAAAATAGTTATTAATTTTTTTTTTATTTTTTTTTTTATAAAATTAAATTTATTTTTAATTTTTAAATTTATAAATATAGTCGATAAAAAAAACAAATATTTTGCTTTTAAAAGATTTATTTTTCGTGTTTGTAAATAATAAATTATATTATTATCTATTTCTCCCAAATTAAATCCATGAGAACATTTAACATTATTAGTATTTATATTTAAATATGGTTTAAAATTTAATTTTACTTTATTTGATAAAATATAGTTTTTATAATTTTGATAACTTTTATTTTTTATAGTATTAGAAAATAACTTTATTAATCCCTTTAAATATATATTAGATTTACCATTATATATTCCTATATAATTTTGTATATTTTTACAATTATTTTTATAATCATGGATAATAATTTTATTTTTAATTTTTTGATTTTTATTTAAAATATAAGTTCCATATACATAATTACTAGTATATTTTTCAATATTATAAATAATTATTTTATTATATGAAATATTTTCATATAGGTTAACATCATATAAAAATAATATACTATTTTTTTTTTGATAAATATAATAATAGTTAATATTATTAATAGTAAAATTTTTATATTTTAAATAAAAAACTTTACTTTTATCTTTAATTATTATTACAATATTAAAAAAATTAAAAAAAAAATTATATATATCTTTTAATATATAATTTTCTTTTATAGTAATATTTAAATTTTTATCAATTATAAAAATAATTTTTTTTTTATTAATTAAAATATTTACATAATTAAAATAAATAAAATTTATTATTAATCTAATTGGTTTTTTACCTTTACTTTTTTTTTTTATATTAAAAACATATTTATTTTTTTTTAGTATATATTTATAACTTATAAAAATATTTTCTTTAATTTTATTTTTAATATACAAATATTTATTATTAAAAAAAGAGATATTTATATCTTTTTTATTATTTATTTTATAAAATATTAATTTTTTCATTTTAATTATTTTTTTTTAAAAAATAATTATATCCAAACTTTTCTAATTTTTTAATTATTTGTACCCCATTCGATGATATAATAGACCCATTATGCATAATATGAATTTTATTAGGTTTAATATAATTAATTATATTAGTGTTATGAGATATAATTAATAAAGAACTTTTTTTGTTAATTTTTAAATAATTATTTATAATTTTAAAAATTATTTTTATAGTATCAATATCTAATCCTGAATCAATTTCATCTAATAAAATTAATTTAGGTTTTAATATTAATAGTTGTAAAATTTCATTTTTTTTTTTCTCTCCACCTGAAAAACCTAAATTAAAATATCTATTTAAATATTCTTTTTTAATTCTTAAAACCTTACAAAATTTATAAATTTTTTTATATTTTATATTTCTTAAATATTTTAAATATTTAATTATTTTAATACCATCTATTTCTATAGGATTTTGGAACGTTAAATAAATACCCAATTTTGAAATTTCATAAGGAGATAAACCATTTATTTTTTTTTTTTTAAAAAAAATATTTCCCTTATTTATTTTATAATTAGGTTTCCCTGTAATAGTAAAAAATAATGTACTTTTACCAGTACCATTTGGTCCCATTAAAAGATGTATACTTCCTTCTTTTATTTTTAAATCTAATCCTTTTATTATTAGAGTCTTATTAATAGAACAAAATAATTTTTTTATATTTAACATAATAAATATTAAGTAAAATTTTATGTTTATAAATAATTAAAGATAATAATTATATTATCCAACTGTATTTTTTAATTCTATATTTAGTAACTGATTTGCTTCTAAGGCAAATTCTAAAGGTAATTTCTTTATTATATTATAACTAAATCCATTGACAATTATAGACATTGCTTTTTCTGTTGTAATCCCTCTTTGATTACAATAAAATATTTGTTCTTCCTCTATTTTAGAAATAGTAGATTCATGTTCAATTTTAGAATTTTTATTGCATGAAATAATATTTGGGTAAGTATATGAATGACATTTATTCCCAATTAATAAAGAATCACATTGAGTAAAATTTTTAGATTTTATTGCTTTATTATAAATTTTAACTAATCCTCTATAAGTATTTCTAGAATTATTAGTAACTATTGATTTTGAGATAATTAAACTTTTAGTATTTTTACCAATATGTATCATTTTACTCCCTGTATCTATTTGTTGATAATTTTTTGTAAAAGAAACAGATCTAAATTCACCTATAGAATTATTTCCTTTCAAGATACAAGAAGGATATTTCCATGTTATTAATGATCCTGTTTCAATTTGAATCCATGATATTTTTGCTTTTTCTTCACAAAGACCTCTTTTAGTAACGAAATTATAAATCCCTCCTTTTCCAAATTTATTTCCAGGATACCAATTTTGTACAGTTGAATATTTTACTGATGATTTTTTTAATGCTATAATTTCTACTATAGCTGCATGCAATTGATTATTTAATCTTTTAGGGGCAGTACATCCTTCTAAATAACTTACATAAGCACCTTCTTCTACTATTATTAAAGTTCTTTCAAATTGACCTATTTGTCCATTATTTATTCTAAAATACGTAGATAATTCAAAAGGACATTTTATATTTTTAGGGATATAACAGAATGAACCATCAGAAAAAACTGCACTATTTAATGCTGCATAAAAATTGTCTTTATAAGGTACTACTTTGCCAATATATTTTTTTACTATTTTAGGATATTTTTTAATACCTTCACTAATAGAACAAAAAATAATTCCTATTTTTTTTAAAGTTTTTTTATACGTAGTTTCTATACTAATAGAATCAAAAATATAATCAATAGAAACATTTTTTTTTTTTTTTAAAGATACTCCTAATTTTTCAAAAGTTTTCTTTATTTTTTTATTTTTTTTATCTTTTACTTCAGAAAAATAACTAATTTTTTTAAAATTAATTTTTTTATATTTTAAATTTGACCATTTTGGATATTTTAATTTTTTCCAATAATAATAAGATTTTAATCTAAATTTAGTCATCCATTTTGGTTCATTTTTTAATCTAGAAATTTTTTTTATAATTTTACTATTTAATCCTATTTTAAAAGTTTTAGATTTTATTTTTGTATAAAACCCAAAATTATAATTATTTGTATATTTCATATTTAATTTTTAATAAAATTTTTAATTATTAATTTTCCTATTTCATTATTATTTTTTAATAGATCAAATTGAATACCATAAATATTCTTTTTATTTAAAATAGCACTATATGATATATTATAATTAGTATGAGCAATTGTATATTTACCTAAAGGTATATAATAATTATTATTAAAATATTGATAAAAATTATAATGTTTAATATTTTTTAATATATTATTATCTTTATTATGATATATCTTTTTATATCCAATATTTTTATGTTTAAACTTAAAAATTAAAACATTTTTAAATATATTTAGACATTTATATTTATAAAAATTTTTACATAATAAAAATAAACAATTTGATATAGCCAATATTGGTTTATTAATATTTTTTAATAATTTTAAATTATTTTTGATTTTATAATAAATATATTTAAAATTAAAGGTACTATAAATTATAATTTTATCAATATGTTTAATATTTTTAATGTTATTAGATATTATAATCCTATTACCAGTTTTTTTTATTATTTTTTTTAATTTTATTTTTTCTTTTTTATTTAAAATATTAAAAACTAAAATTTTCATTTAATATCCTAAACTTTTTAAATTATATTTATTATTTTTCCATTTAATTATTTTAAATTTTATATTTAAATATAAAGATTTAATATTTAACATTTTTTTTATTTTAAATCTACTAAAAGAACTTAATTTATTAATTTTGTTACCTTTTTTACCAATTAATATTTTTAATTGAGAAAGTTTTTCTATATATATTATTATTTCAATATATACTTTATTTTCATCTTTTAATATTTTATTTACAAGTATATCAGTACAATATGGAATTTCTTTATTATAAAAATTATAAATATAATACCTTATAATATCTTTTATAATAAAATTTTTATTATAATTTATTTTAAATTTACTAATATTATTGTTAACTTTTTTAATTAAAGTAAATATTTTATTAATATATAAACTATTATTAATCTGTGATTTATTTAAAATAATTATCCTATTTTTTTTAAAAAAATTTAAATAAAATTTATTAATTTTTTTTTCCTTTTTATTATTATAAATAATTAAAATATTTTTTTTTTCTTTTATAATTATATTTTTTTTTAAAAAATATTTATTATTTTTTATATCGTTATTAATAGCTACATATATTATAAAATTTGAAATATTAATAGAATATTTAATTAAATTTATCATTATATAATGTAATTTATATTTAGGATTTAAAATATATCCTGGAGTATCTATTAATAAATATTTATCTTTATTTATAATAAAAGATTTAAAAATTAATTTTCTTGTAAATTGTATTTTTTTATTTGTTAATGATATTTTTTCATTTAAAAGTTTATTAAACAAATAAGATTTTCCGGCATTACTTAATCCAATTATACTAATTATATTACAATATTTCATATTAATTTATTTTATTATAAAGTTTATTATATAATAACAAATATTCATCGATTGTTATATCTTCTGGTCTTTTAAATAAAATTTTTTTTTTTAAAGATATTATATTATTTTTTACAATTATTTTTAAACAATTTTTTAAAATTTTTCTTTTATATTTAAAAATTTCTTTAATTAAAAGGAATAAAATATTAAAATTAATATTATTATATTTAGTTTTTTTTTTTCTTTTTTTTATTAAAACTAACATAGAATCTATTTTAGGTCTGGGATAAAAATTATTTTTACTTATTATTATTTTCTTTTTAATTTTAAAAAAAATATTAAAAAAAAATGATAACTTACTTTTTATTTTTTTATTTAATATTAAGTTATTAATAAATTCCTTCTGAAACATCCCTATACATCCTATGATATTATTTCTGTTATTTATAATCCATAAAATTAACTTTGAAGAAATATTATAAGGGTAATTACCTATTATTAAAAATTTTTTATTTTTTTTTAATTTATTTAAATTTATATTTAAAATGTTTTTATTATAAATTTGTATATTGGATTGTTTAAATTTAATTTTCAAAATTTTAATAAATCTTCTATCTATTTCAATTATTATATATTTTTTATTTATTTTTGATAATCCTTCACTTAAATTCCCTATACCAGCTCCTATTTCTAATAAATAATTATATTTATTTTTTTTTATATATTTTAAATAATCTAAAATTTTTTTTATTATATTTTTATTTATTAAAAAAGTTTGACTATAATATTTTTTATAAAACATAATAAATTAATTTTTAATTATTTATTTTATTAAAAATTTTATAAAAACTTTTATTAATTTTTTTAAAGATTAATTTTGATTTATTAATTTTATGATTACAAGGTAAAAAATTTATTTTATTTTTTATATTATAAATATTATTGGTATTTAAATTTAATAATTTTAACATTTTCTTATAAAAATTAGGTAAAAAATAATTAGATAAAAAACAAATATATCCTAAAATTTGTGATGATATAAATAATATATTATTAAATTCTATTGTATTTTTTCCCATTAACCATGGAGAAGTTTTAGATAAAAATTTATTTCCAAATCTAGCTAAGTTTAAAAATTTTAATAAAGCTAATTTAAATTTAAATTTTAATATTAATTTCCCAATTTTTTTAGGATATTTATAAATATATTTTAATATTTTTTTTTGATTATGATTTAACAATATCTTTGATGGGATTTTACTATTATTATATTTATTTAATAAAACTATTACCCTATTTATATAATTCCCTAATATACCAATTAAATAATTGTTATTATATACTTTAAATTTTTCCCAAGTGAAATTAGTATCTTTATTTATTGGCATATCTATAATTAAGGTATACCTTAATGTATCAACAAAATCTGGCAAATATTTTAAAAATTTATTTATAAAAATAGCTCTATTTTTAGAAGTAGAAATTTTTTTACCATTAAAATTTAAAAATTCATTTACATTTATATAATTAGGTAAAATATAATTTTTATCATAATTTTTTATAATTAGAGGATAAAATAAACTATGAAATATTATATTATCTTTCCCTATAAAATTTATTAATTTTGAATTTTTATTTTTCCAATATAAATACCATTTTTTTTTATTTCTCTTTGCCCAATTAATAGTACTTGTTATATATCCTAATATTGCTTCAAACCATACATATAATACTTTCTTTTTATAATGGGGTATTTTTACCCCCCAATTTAAATCTCTAGTTATTGACCTATTATTTATTTTACTTTTAATAAAATTAGAAATATATTTTATTATTTTACTAGAAAATTTTAATTTTTTAAATTTTTTTTTTAAAAATTTTATTTGATTTAATAATTTTTTAAAATTTAAAAAATAATTAATAGTACTTTTAAATATAGGTTTTTTATTAGTTAGTATTGATTTAGGATTTTTTAAATCCTTTTGTTTTAAAATTATCCCACATTTTTCACAAAAATCAGAATAAGCTTCTTTATATTTACAGTAAGGACATACTCCAATTACAAATCTATCAGCTAAAAATAAATTATAATCTTTATCATAATACTGATATGTTTCTTTTTTTAAAAAAAAATTTTTATTTAATAATTTATTAAAAATTTTAATACTAAAATTATGATGTAATTTATTAGAAGTTCTAAAGTAATTATCTAAAGAAATATTCATTTGTTTTAAATTTTTTTTTATGACTTTATGGTATTTATTTATAATAAATTTAGGATTTTTATTTTCTTTTATTGATTTTATTAAAATTGAAACTCCATGTTCATCAGATCCTGATATAAAAATAAGTTTTTTTTTTAACGATCTTAAATACCTAGAGTATATATCAGCTGGTAAAAAAACACCAGATAAATGACCTATATGTAAATTTCCATTAGTATAAGGTAAAGCAGCTGTTATTATAAATCTTTTTTTCATTATTATAATTATATATATATATAATAAATTAATATATTAAATTTTTTAATTGATATATTTCTTTAATAAAAAAAAATTTTATATTTTTTTTTATTTTATTAGTTAAACTTTTTATATAATTTTTATTATTATAAGGGAAAATAATTTTATTTATATAATTTCTTTTAGCAGCTAAAATCTTTTCTTCTAATCCTCCTACAGGTAAAACTTTCCCTCTTAAAGTAATTTCTCCTGTCATAGCTAAATAATTTTTTAGAGGTTTAAATGTATATGTAGAAATTAAAGAAGAAATTATTGCTATACCAGCTGATGGACCATCTTTTGGTGTAGCTCCTTCTGGAATATGAATATGTATATCATATTTCGTAAAATATTTTAAATTAATATTAAATTTTTTATAATTTGATTTTAAATATTTTATTGAAATTATTACTGATTCCTTCATAATTTTACCTAAATTACCTGTAATACTAATATGACCTTTACCTCCTCTAGATAAAGATGATTCTATATATATAATATCACCCCCATACCCTGTCCAAGCTAATCCAATAGAAACACCTGGTATTATAATCTTTTCATATTTATATTTTAATTCAATTGGACCTAATATTTTAAATAATAAAGAAGTATTTAATTTACTTATTGTTTTTTTTAAAACTATAGATTTTGCATAATATCTAAAAATTTTATCTATTCTTTTCTCTAAATTTCTTATACCAGCTTCTAATGTATAATTTATTATAATAATCTTAATATATTTATAATTAATTTTAATATTAAATTTTTTTAATCCATTTTTACTTAATAATTTGGGTATTAAAAATTTTTTAGCTATTTTTAATTTTTCTTCTATTGTATATCCATTTATATGAATTATTTCCATTCTATCTAATAACGCTGGATGTATATTATCAATATTATTGGCAGTAGCTATAAATAAAACTTTAGATAAATTATATTCTAATTCTAAATAATTATCATAAAATGAATGATTTTGTTCGGGATCTAAAACTTCCAATAAAGCAGCCATAGGATTCCCTTGATGACTATATTCCCCTATTTTATCAATTTCATCTAATAAAATTACAGGATTAGATACTTTTGTCTTATTAATAGATTGTAAAATCCTACCAGGCATAGCTCCTATATATGTTTTTCTATGACCTCTTATTTCAGATTCATCATGTAACCCCCCCAATGATATACGGATATATTTTCTACTTAAAACAATTGAAATTGATTTTCCTAAAGAAGTTTTACCAATTCCAGGAGGTCCTACAAAACACAAAATTGGAGAATTTTTATATTTATTTAATTTTAATACTGATAAATATTCTAATATTCTATTTTTAATTTCTTTTAATCCATAATGATTTTTATTTAAAATATTTAATGAATTTTTTAAATTAAAATTCGTAGTACTATATATATTCCATGGTAAACTTAATGTAAAATCTAAATAATTTTTTATAATTGTATATTCAGGGAAATTAATATTAATATTTTCTAATTTTAAAATTTCATTATTTATTTTAGTATAAATATCTTTAGGTATATTAATCTTTTTTATTTTTTGTTTAAATCTATAAACATCACTATATTCATTATTTTCTCCTAATCTTTTTTTAATAACTTTCATTTGTTCAGTTAAAAAAAAATCAATTTGTTTATTAGATATTTCATTTTTAACCTCATCTATTATATTATTGCTAAGGTTTATTTTTTTTATTTCAAGTAATAAAAATCTTAATAAAATTTTAGTTTTATTTTTATATTTATTTTCTTTTAAAATTAAATATTTAAAGTTATTCGGGACATTTAAATTAATTAATATATAATTAATTAATAACTTTATACTTTTTATATTATTTATTAGATTTATTAAATTAGAATATAAATTATTTTTATTAGTTAATTTTATTAAAGTAATAAATTTATCTTTTATTGTATATAAATATGCATTGTATTTTTTATTTTTATAAATATTTTTTGTTTTATATTCATTTATTATTTTTATTTCACCTAAATATAAAATATTATTAAAAATTTTAATAATTTTCCTTTTTATAATTTTACAAGTTAATAACCCTTCAAGGATAACAATAATACTATTATCGAACATTTTATAAATTTTTATTATTTTTGTTACTACTCCTAAATTATAAAAATTTTTTTTTATATTAATATTATTTGAATTTTTCCTAGTAAATAATGATATATATTTATTTTTTTTATAAATTTTTGAATAAATATAATTTATTAAATTTTTATTTACTATATTTATAGGTAAAATTATACCAGGTAATAATATAAAATTATCTAAGAAACAAAAATGTATTAATTTATTACGTTTAAAATAAATATTATTATATTTATTTAATATAATAATTTTTTTATGATAATTTATCATATTTATTTTTTTTATTTTTAAATAATATAATTTATAAATTAATAAGACCAAATAATAAATTTTATGAATAATAAAATCATAATAGGTATTGATCCTGGATTAAATATTACTGGTATCTCTATAATTAAAATAATTTCATATAAAAAAAATAAAATTATTATATTAAAATTTAAAGAAATATATTTAAAAAAAAAAAAAATAAATTATTTAAAAAAGATAAAAATTATATATTTATATTTATATAAAATTATACGAAAATATAATCCTAAGTATTTAGTAATGGAAAATATATTTCTTGGTAAAAATGTAATCTCTATGAAACGATTAATACAATGTCAAAGTGCTATTATCTTGGCAGCTTTAAATAATAAAAAAAAAATTATAAAATATTATCCTAAAACTATTAAATTTATAATTACTGGTTATGGTAATTCTAATAAACATAAAATAAAAAAAACCTTAGAAAATTTATTAAATTTTAAATATAATTTTAGTAAAACATTTGATGTAATTGATAGTTTAGCCGTTGCTATGTGTCATGTTTTAATTAAAAAAAAAGAAAATTAAATCAATAAATTTAATACTTTATTTTTTATAAAAATTTTTTTAGTAAATAATAATTTATTATTTTTATAATATAATTTATTTTTAATTTTATTTAATAAATAATTTAAATTATTATTTTTAGGAGTAATATAAATTATATCTTTTATTTTATTATTTATCATAACTAAATATTTTATATTTAATATTTTTTTTTTTATTTTTTTTATTCTTTGATAGAATAAACTTTTTTCATTTGGAAATAAATACGACCAAATTTCTTCTATTATATAAGGAATATAAGGGAATAATAAAATTAAAAGATCTTTCTTAATAATACTTTTTATATTAAAAAATTTACCCTTTATTAAGAAATTTAAAATTTTCATAAAAACACTTATATTATTATACAATAAATAATGTTTATAGTTATAATGGATTCTATAAATATAATTATTTATTTTTTCTATATCTTTATTATTAAATTTTTCAGACTTTTTGTTATAATATAATATAAAATAATTCCAAAGTTTATTTAAAAATCTTTTTATTCCTTTTATTTTATCAATACTCCAAATTTTTTTTTTATTAAATGGACCTAAATATATTATATATAATCTAAAACAATCTATACCATATTCCTTTATTATAGAATCAGGAGTTATTATGTTATATTTTGATTTAGACATTTTTTCAATAGTTTTATTACAAATTATATTTATTTTATATTTAAAAATATAATTTTTAAAATTATTTTTTATTTTATTTAATAATAAAATGTTATTATTTAAATACTTTTTATCTATATAAATTTTTTCTAAATTATATTTTTTATATTTATCTAATATATCCGATGATAAAATATAGTTTTTATATTTAAATAAAGAATAAGTAGTATTTAAAATAATTCCTTGATTTATAAATTTTTTAAAAGGTTCTTTTTTTTTTATTAATTTTAAATCTTTTAAAAATTTATTACAAAATCTAGAATATAATAAATGTCCATTAGTATGTTCTGCCCCACCTATATAAAGATCTACATTTTCCCAAAATTTTAAAGATTTTTTATCTAATAAAAATTTTTTATATGTTGGATTTATATATCGTAAGTAATACCAATTAGAACCCGCTGAACTTGGCATAGTATTATAATCTAATCTATATATTTTTTTTTTTTTATTTATGTATTTATTATAAACTACTTTTTTATTTATCGAATCCCATGCCCATTTTTTACACTTATTTAATTTAAATTTATTTGAAAGAAAATCATTTTTATTAATTAAAGGTAATTTTAATGGTAAATATTTTAAATTAATACTAAAAGGTATATTATTTATATAATAAATAGGTATAGGTTCTCCCCAATATCTTTGTCTAGAAAATACTATATCTTTTAAAGAATTTATAATAGTTTTATTATAATAAAATAAAAAAAAAATTTTATATTTACTTTTAAAATTTATAGATAAATTAGTTTTAATTTTTTTAAATTTTATATCTAATTTATAATTTATATAAACATTATTTAAATAATAATTTTTATAATAATTACTTATATAAAATAAAATTTTTTTATTTAAATTATTTTTAATTTTTATTAAAATTTTATAATGTTTTAAATTATAATAGCATTTATTTATAAATTTAATTATTTTTTTTTTTTTTTCTTTTTTTAATTTATTTAAAATAATATCTACATATTTTGAAGGATAATTAAATATAAAAGATTTTATTTTTTTACTTTTTTTATTTGTATAGATTTTTATTATTTTATTAATAAAATTTATTTTAAAATAATAAATATTTTTTTGACCTATCCATTTTTTTTGTGAATTTATTATATTTTTAGGCCAATCTATATATTTATAATCGGTTAATAATCTTGGAATATATTTAGTAATTCTTAAATGCCATTGATTCATTTTTTTTGGATAAATACTATATCCCCCTCTTATACTTTTACCATTTTTTATTTCATCATTAGCTAAAACACTTTTTAATTTTGGACACCAATTAACATAACTAGATTTTAAATAAGCTAATCTATAAAATTTATTTAATTTTTTAAAAATCTTAATTGTATTATTCTTTTTTTTTAATTTCTTTAATAATAATTTTATAGGTTTTGCTTTATTTTCTTTATTATCATAATATGAATTAAATAATTTAATAAAAATATATTGAGTCCATTTATAATATTTTTCATCAGAAGTGTTTATATAATTATCGCAATTAAATATAACTCCCAATAATTTAATCTGTTTTAAATATTTTTTTATGCTTTTATTTATAATATATTTAGGATTATTTCCTGTTTTTATAGCATATTGTTCAGCCGGTAATCCAAATGAATCAAATCCAATAGGATTTAAGATATTATATCCTAAAGCTGATTTATATTTAGATATAATATCAGAAAAAATATATCCTATACTATGCCCTAAATGTAATCCATATCCAGAAGGATAAGGGAACATATTTAATATATAAAATTTTTTATTTTTATTTTTATTAATTAAAAAAAAATTTATTTTTTGTTGTATTTTATACCATTTTGTTTCTATATATTTATAATTATATTTCATATATATATTAATAATTATATTTAAATATTAATGTTATGTATAATAAAATATATAAATTTTTTAATAACTTATTAATATAAAAATAATAATAAATTAATTTGCCGATGTAACTCAGTTTGGTAGAGTCCGTGATTTGTAATCTCGAGGTCGTGGGTTCGATTCCCACCATCGGCTTTAATAAAAAAAAATAAATGTATAAATAATTGGGGGAGATACTCAAGTGGTTAACGAGGACAGACTGTAAATCTGTTGATATATATCTTCGTAGGTTCGAATCCTACTCTCCCCACTATTATAAATTTTAAATTAATTAATAAATAATAGATATATTATTTATTGCGGGAATAATTCAATAGGTAGAATGTCAGCCTTCCAAGTTGATTGCTACGGGTTCGAGTCCCGTTTCCCGCTTAATTTATTTTAAAACAAACAATATAAAAATATATTTAAATGTCAAAAGAAAAATTTTTACGTGATAGACCACATATAAATATTGGGACTATTGGACATGTAGATCATGGTAAAACAACTTTAACAGCTGCAATTACTAAAGCTTTATCATTAAAAGGTTTAGCAGAAGAAAAAAAATTTAGTGCTATAGATAATGCCCCTGAAGAAAAAGAAAGAGGTATTACAATAAATACTTCTCATATAGAATATAAAACGAATAATAGACATTATGCTCATATTGATTGTCCTGGACATTCTGATTATATAAAGAATATGATTACGGGAGCTGCTCAAATGGATGGGGCTATATTAGTAATAGCTGCTACTGACGGTCCTATGCCACAAACTAGAGAACATATTTTATTAGCTAAACAAGTAGGTGTTCCAAAAATTATAGTTTTTTTAAATAAAATTGATTTAATAGAAGATAAAGAATTAATAGAATTAGTTATAGAAGAAACAAATGATTTATTAAATTCATATGGATATAAAGATTGTCCAATTGTATTGGGATCAGCCTTAAAAGCTTTAGAAGGTGATAAAAAATATTTAAAAACAATTTATGAATTAATGGATAAAATTGATGAATATATCCCTAATCCTAAAAGAGCAATTAATAAGCCTTTTTTAATGCCTATTGAAGATATATTTACAATAACAGGCCGGGGTACTGTATGTACCGGGAAAATAGAAACTGGTGTAATAAAAACTGGAGATAATGTAGAATGTATAGGTAAAGAAAAAAAAATAAAAACTATAGTAACAGGTATAGAAATGTTTAGGAAAATATTAGATAAAGGAGAATCTGGAGATAATGTAGGATTATTATTAAGAGGTATAGAAAAAAAAGATATTAGTCGTGGGATGGTTATTGCCGAGCCTAATACAATATTTTCTTATAAAAAGTTAAAAGCAAATATTTATATTTTAAAAAAAGATGAAGGAGGTCGACATACTCCTTTTTATAATAACTATAAACCTCAATTTTATTTTAGAACTACAGATGTAACTGGTACTATTATATTACCTAAAGGCGTTGAAATGGTAATGCCAGGTGATAATATTGAAATATTAGTAAATTTAGAAAAATCTATAGCATTAAATATTGGTTTAAAATTTGCTATAAGAGAAGGTGGTAAAACTGTAGGTGCAGGTAAAATTATAGAATTAATTAAATGATATTTTTAAATACGGATGTAGCTTAATGGTAAAGCCTCGGTCTCCAAAACCGAAGATTATAAGTTCGAATCTTATCATCCGTGTTAAATAAATATAAGTATAAGATAAAGTTACTTTTTTATAAGTAAAATGAATAAAATATATAAGAAAGATAATTGGTATATATTAAAAATATATTCAAAAGATATAAAAACTATAATTACAAAAATAAAAAAAATATTAAAAAAAAATAAAGTAAAAAATTATAAAATCCTAAATTTTTTTAAAAAAAAAAGAAAATATATAAATTATAAAACATATATCTCATATACAAACTTATTACCAGGATATTTAATCATTTATTTATCTTTAAACAATGATTTATTATATAAAATTAAAAGTATACATGGAGTAATTTCTTTTTTAAATATATCAAAGAATAAGTATCCAATAGCATTAACATATAATGAGATTAAGAAATTTATAAAAAATATTAAAAAATCTTCAGAAACAAAATTTGAAAAAGGAGATATTATAATAATAACAAAAGGGGTATTTCTAGGGATATCAGGTAAAATCCAAAAAATTTATAAAAAGGAAAATAAAATTTTATTTACAACATATATTATGGGAAGAAAAACACCTATAATTATAAATTTAAAATATGTAAAAAAAAAATGAAAAAAATATTAAAAATAATAAAGATAAATTTAAAAGGAGGTTTAGCAAATCCTTCACCTCCATTAGGTCCTTCCTTAGGAGCGATTGGTGTAAACATAATAAATTTTTGTAAAAAATTTAATGAAATAACTTCATCTAAACTAAATAAATTATTATTCGTAAATATTATAATTTATGAAGATAAAACTTTTGAAATAAATATTAAAAAATCAACAGTTAAATATAAAGTATTAAAGATATTAAACCTAAAAAAAGGATCAAATCAACCAAATAAAAATAAAATAGGATCAATAACGGAGAAAGATTTAAACTCAATAGCTTTATATAAAATGTCAGATTTAAATTGTTTTAAATTAAAATCAGCTATATCTATGATAAAAGGGACATTAAAATCTATTGGTATAAATGTAATAAAAAAAAAATAATATTATGTATGATTACCAAAAATTTAAAAAAAATATTACCTTATTATAAACAAAAAAAAAAATATAAAATAAAAGAGGCTCTTAAAATATTAAAAAAATATAATTTTGTAAAATTTAATTCTACTATTAATTTATATATTAATATAAATAAAAGTAAAAATAATATACTAACATATAAAAATATTTTAGAGTTACCATATAGTAATGGGAAAAGATATAAGTTATTAGTCTTAATAGAAAAAAAATATAGAGAAGATGTAAAAAAATTAGGTATAAATTTAGTAGGAGGAAAAGATATAATAGAAAATATAAATAATGAAAAAGATATTAATTTTAATGTATTAATATCAAGTAAAAAATATATGAAAGATATATTATTAAGAGCAAATATATTAGGTAAAAAAAATTTAATACCAAATTATGAGACTAAGACAATAATTAATAAAAATAATTATTTAAATATTATTACTAGTTATATAAAAAGTAAAATTTTATTAATAAGTCTAGATAAATATGGTATTTTTCATTTAACAATTGGAAAAATTAATTATGATAATTCTAAAATTATTACTAATATAGAATATATTATAAAAAAAATAAAGAATATAAGTTGTAATAATAAAATAATTAAAATTAAAAATATATATATAAATACCACAATGAGTCCTTCTCTAAAATTATATAATTTATAATATGAATATAGAAAAAAAAAAAAAAATTATAAAAGTAATAAAATCAAATTTAAAGGAATATAAATATATATATTTTATAGATATTTCTAAATTTAAATCTAAATTATTATTAAAATTTAAAAAAGATTGTTATAATAATAATATTAAAATAAAACATATAAAAAATTCTTTATTAAAAAGAATATTTAAAAATATAAAAAAAAAAAATATTCTTTTTTATAATAGTACTTTTATAATGTTTTCAAAAAATATAAATATTTCAGCAAAAATTATTAAAAATAATTTAGTATATATAAATAATATAGAATATCCTATATTTAAAGGAGCATTAATAGAAAAAAGTCTATATATAGGGGAAAATTTAAACTTTTTAATAAATTTAAAACCTAAAAAAGTTATAATTCTAAATATAATAACTTTATTAAAGAAAATGATAATAAACTTATTGTTAACATATAAATATAATAATAATCAAAGATTTTTAAATCTATTAAAAATATTAATTAATAAAAATTTAAAATAATGAATAAATTAAAAGATTTAGCTAAAAATTTAATAAAATTAAATATAAAAGAAATAAATAAATTATATGAAATATTAGAAAAAAAATATAATATAAAAAATGATTTAAATATAACAAATTATAGTAATATAAATAATCATAAAAGTAATGAAATAGGTCCAGGGAATAATAGTAATAATAACATAGAAAATAAAAAAAGTATAATATATAATATTTATTTAAAATCTTTAGGTCCTGTAAAATTACCAGTTATAAAATTAATAAATTCAATAACAGGTAAAAGTTTAACAGAATCAAAAAAAATGATAGATACACTACCTAGTTTAATAAAAGAAAAATTACCTTTAGATGAATGTAAAAAAATACAAGAGGAATTTAAAAAAATAGATGCAGATATAGAATTAAAAGAATCAAATATATAAGTTTAAATGGGTAGAATAGATTATTCAAAAATAGTTAAAAATATACAATATATAGATTTTTTAAAAGTACAAAGACAATCGTTTAAATCTTTTTTATCTATATCAAACATCTATTATAAAAAAACAGGATTATATAAAATATTAAAATCATTTTTTCCGATTTATAATAAAGATCATAAATTAAAATTAAATTTAATAAAATATTATTTATCACCTCCAAAATATACTATTAAAGCATGTTATGAAAAAAAATTAACATATGCAATTGATATTTATATAAAATTAAAATTAACATATAATTTAAATAATAAAAAAGAAATTAAACAAAAAAAATATTATTTATGTAGTTGTCCTTATATGACAAATAATTGTAGTTTTATATTTAATGGTAATGAACGTGTAGTAATTTTTCAATTAGTAAGATCCCCTGGCCTTTTTTTCGGGGAATTTTATGATTATAATTCAGTTAAATTATATTATATTAGAATTATACCTAAATTAGGAGTATGGTTAGAATTTATAAGTGATGGTAATAATATAATGTATGTATATATAGATAAAAAAAAAAAAATTTTAATTACTACCTTTTTAAGAGCGTTAGGTTATAAAAAAAATGAAGAAATTTTTGAATTATTTAATTTATATGATCATATTAAATTAAAACGTAAAAATATATTAAAAAATATAGGTAAAATTAATGTAAATAATATATATAATAAATATAAAAAAAAAATATTAAGTAAAAATAGTATTTTAACTGAACAAAAAATAAAAGAATTAATAAAAAATAAAATAAAAAAAATTTATATTTATAGTAAAAATTATAAAAATAATTTTTTTAATTTGATAAAATTAATAATAAAAAAAGATCCAAATAAATCATATGAGAAAAGTATTATTAATTTATATAAAGTTTTAAAAAAATCATATCCACCGACTTTAAAAATAGCTAAGGATTTTATTAATAATATATTTTATAATAAAAAAAAATATAATTTAGGATATGAAGGTAGATATAAATTAAATAAAAAATTAAATAATAATTTAAAATATAATATCTTATATTTAACGAAATATGATTATAAAAAGATTTTTAAATATTTTTTTAAATTATTAAAGAATAAACATGATATAGATGATATAGATAATTTATCTAATAGACAAGTAAAAACAATTGGAGATCACTTAACTAATTTATTTACTATTGGATTACATCGTATTACTAATTTAATAAAAAATAAAATTAATTTAAAAGAAAAACAATTATTAAATATAAATAAATTTATAAATTCTAAAATTTTAAATTCAATATTAAATACTTTTTTTGGAACTAGTCAAGTTTCACAATATTTAGATCAAACCAATCCTTTATCAGATATAACTCATAAACGGAAATTAACTTTATTAGGTCCTGGGGGATTAAATAAATCAAGAGCTAGTTTTGAAGCTAGAGATGTTAATAACTCATATTATGGTAGGATTTGTCCAATTGAAACACCTGAAGGTCCTAATATTGGATTAATCTCGACCCTATCTTTATTTGCAAATATAAATAAGTTTGGCTTTTTAGAAACTCCATATAGAAAATTAATTAATGGTAAAATTACTAATAAAGTATATTTTTTAACAGCTGAAGAAGAAAAAGATTTAAATCTAGGATTACCAGAAATTTATTTAAGATATAAAACTAAATGTAAATATTTAATAAGGAGAAATTATGATCTTAATTATAAGAATTTAAATAAAATTAATTATATAGATTATTCTCCTAATCAGATTTTATCAATAACAGCATCTTTAATTCCTTTTTTAGAACATAATGATGCAAATCGAGCATTAATGGGATCTAATATGATGAGACAATCTTTACCTTTATTTATACCTGAAGAACCGATAGTAGGGACAGGTTTAGAAGATAAAATAATTTATTATTCTAAAATTTTTATAAATGCAATTAATGATGGTAAAGTTTTATATGTCGATGGTAACAAAATAATAATAAAATATAAATATAAAGGAAATAAAAGGAATACATTAATAAATAGTATTTATACACATAAATTATTAAAATATCAACGGACTAATCAAAATACATGTTTAAATTTAACTCCTATAGTAAAGAAAGGTGATAATATAAAAAAAAATCAAGTTTTATGTGAAGGATATGGTAGTAAAAATGGAGTTTTATCATTAGGTAAAAATTTATTAGTAGCTTTTATGTCATGGAAAGGATATAATTATGAGGATGCGATAATAGTATCTAATAAATTATTAGAAAATGAAACATTTACTTCTTTACATATAGAAGTATTTACTACGACATTAAAAAAAAGTAAATATGGTAATGAAGAATTTTCAAATTATTTACCTAATATAAATAAAAAAGATTTAAAAAATTTAGATAAAAATGGGATAATAAAAATTGGATCAAAAGTAAAACCGGGTGATATATTAATAGGAAAAATTAAACCAAAGGAAAATAAAATTTTTAGTCCGGAACAAAAATTATTAAAATATATTTTTGGTAATAAAGCTAGTACATTTAAAGATGTTTCTTTAAGAGCTCCTACTTATTTAAATGGAACAGTTATAAATGTAAAAATTTATGAACATAAAAGTAATTTAGTTACTAAAAAAAAAATTCAACATATTAATAATAATTATAAAAATTTAATTTATGATTATTTTAAAATTTTAATAATAAAATTATTGAAATTATTAAAAAAAAAAAAAATAAAACAAAGTATAAAAATAAAAATTAGAAAAAATAAAAAATTAAAATATATATCTTTTAAAAAAGGATCTATTATAAATAAATATATTATAATTTATTTATATAAAAAAAAAAAGATATTTAAAAATATAAAATTCAATAATAAATTAAAAAATAAAATTAAAGTTTTATTGAAAAAATTTAATATTTATTATTTATTAGAAAAAATTAAATATAAACATAAAAAAAATAAATTATTTTTAGGAGATTATCTATTAAAAGATAAAATAAAAACAGTTAAAGTTTATGTTTTACAAAGACGTAGATTAAAAATAGGTGATAAAATGTCTGGGAGACATGGGAATAAAGGAGTAATTGCAAAAATTGTAAGAAAAGAAGATATGCCATTTTTAGAGGATGGGAATACTATAGATATTATATTAAATCCATTAAGTGTACCTTCACGGATGAATTTAGGTCAAGTATTTGAATCAATTTTAGGATATATCGGTTATAAAAATAATACTAAATTTAATACTCCTGTTTTTGATGGATGTAGTATAAAAAAATTATATAAAGAATTAAAAAAAAATAAAATTAAGAATTTTTGTAAATTTAATTTATATGATGGAATTTCAGGGGAAAAATTTCATCAAAAGATAACTATAGGGGTTATATATATGTTAAAATTAGGACATATGGTAGACGATAAGATGCATACAAGATCTATAGGACCATATTCTTTAATTACGCAACAACCTTTAGGAGGTAAATCACAATTAGGAGGGCAAAGATTTGGAGAAATGGAAGTTTGGGCTTTAGAAGCTTTTGGAGCATCAAACATTTTAAGAGAATTATTAACTATTAAATCAGATGATATAAAAGGCCGTATAAAAACTTATGAATCGATTATCAAGGGTGAAAAATATCCTAATTATAATTTACCTGAATCATTCAATGTTTTAATAAAAGAATTAAAAGGATTGTGTTTAACTTTAACACTAAAAAAAA